>CAMOGR010000042.1 GCA_946614205.1 uncultured Bacteroidales bacterium
CTCGGCAGTCTTATAAAATGAGAATAAGGCTCTTAGCATTACTCCTCGCAGTCCTCGTGCTGCCCCTTTCCTGCCAGCGTGGCGTGCGTTCCGCGGGCAAGGGAGAGCAGGATGTCCAGAAAGACACTGTTCTGCCCCTCGGATTCCGCACCGACGCCTACCAGGTCGATTCCTCGAAGGTACGCGACGGCGAGACTTTCAGCGGCATGATGGCACGCCTCGGCATGGGCGCAGGCGACTGCTACGCCCTCGTGCAGCGCTGCGACAGCATTTTCGACGTACGCCGCATGCGCGCCGGCAACGCTCTGGAGGCTTATTACTCGTCCGACACCACGGGACGCAGGCTCGAATATGTAGTATATCACAACGACCGCATTCGCTCCACCGTTTTCCAATGCCGGGATTCCCTTCGTGGATGGGTGTTTGAGAAACCTGTCGAGCATGTGCGCAAGACGGCGGACATCACCATCCACAGTTCGCTCTGGAACGACATGGTTGACGCAGGAGCCTCACCCCTGCTTATCGTTGAGCTTTCCGACATCTATGCCTGGACAGTCAATTTCTTCGGTCTGCAGGAAGGCGACCGTTTCCGCGTGCTCTACAGCCAGACCGAGAGCGAAGGTGAGGTAATAGGCATCGACAGCATCGATTTCGCCTTGTACGACAGCGGTTCTTTCAGCGCCAGCGCCATTAAGTTCGACCAGGGGGACGGGCTCGGAGCCAAATACTGGAACGAGAAAGGGGAGAGCATGCGAAAGGCCTTCCTCAAGGCGCCGCTGCAGTTCACCCGCATCAGCAGCCGTTTCTCCTATCATCGCAAGCATCCCATCACCGGCAAGGTGCGTCCGCACACCGCAGTCGATTACGCAGCTCCCACCGGTACTCCGGTCCACTCTATCGGCGACGGAGTGGTAACGCTCTGCGGATGGGACGGTTCAGGCGGTGGCAACCGCGTCAGAATCAGGCACATGAATGGCTATGAGACCTGCTATATGCACCTTTCCAAATTCGCTTCCGGCATCAGGCAGGGAGTACGTGTGGCGCAGGGGCAGGTAATCGGATACGTGGGCGCAACCGGGCATGCCACGGGGCCGCATCTCGACTTCCGTGTGTGGAAGGACGGCACTCCCATAGACCCATTGAGCATGATATCTCCTCCTTCGGAGCCCCTTCGCAGCGAGAATCTTGATTCTCTCGGAAAGCTGTACCGAGCTTACCTGGATACACTTGGGGTAAAATGAACATCGAGCCCGTAGCTTTCTTCCATTCCCCGCTGAAGGAAAAATTCGGCATCCCGCGGCAGTCCGGCCTGGCTCCGGACCTTCCGGGGGAAGTGCGCTTCGTGGCTCCCTACGACGCTCCTGAGGCCGTCCGCGGGCTCGAGGGATTCGACTACTGCTGGCTTATCTGGGGCTTTTCCCTGAACGCAGGTGCGCCCGGGCATCTCACGGTGCGGCCGCCCAGGCTCGGAGGCAATGAGCGGGTAGGGGTCTTCGCGTCGCGCTCGCCCTTCCGTCCCAACGCCATGGGACTTTCGTGCGTACGCATAGGGCGAGTCGCCCCCGGGATAATGGAAGTCTACGGCGCAGACCTTGCCGACGGTACGCCGGTATATGATGTAAAGCCCTATGTGGAGTATGCCGACAGCAGGAGTGGCGTACGCAGCGGATTCGTGGATTCCAACGAGTGGACTCCACTCAGTGTCGAAGTACCCGATAGCTTGTCAGAAAAGTTTTTACCATCGGAACTTGAAGCTCTTGTGCAGATACTGTCGCAGGATCCGAGGCCACGCTACCAGGATGACCCGGAGCGCCTGTACGGCATGTCGTTCGGCAGCTGGGAGATAAAGTTTTCGGTCAGGGACGGAAAGTTGTTTGTACTGTCAGCAGAAAAATGTTAAATTTGCGGCTTGATGGAAATGACAATTAACGACCTGCTCAGCAAATGCACAATCGAAGAAATCGAGGCCAGCCTCGACTACTTCGACGCATATCCCCGTTTCGGACGCCGCCGCCAGGACCTTGTTAAGGCCCTGGCCAACCTGTTTACCGATCCGTCACGCTGGCTTGACCGCCTCATGGAGGGCGACCTCAGGGTTCTGGGCCGTCTGTGCGCCGCCGGGGCGGAAGTCCCGGTCGACATGATTCCGACCGATTTCCCTATGGTCATCGAGGTTCTCCGAATCGCCCGTTTCGAGCAGTCCCCGAACGCATCCGACTTGGTCTCGGTCAGCATTCCCACTGTATTCTACAACTTGATTCACAACCTTATAGACGGAGTCATCGAAAGGAAAGAAAAAGACGGGACTTTCGAGATAGAACATCTCGCTCTGGGTGCGATAAATGCATTCGGAGTCGTTCCGCTCTCGACCTTCGTGGACTCAGTTTTCTCCGAGTTTTCCGACATGGCCGAGATGCGGAACTTCGCTTCCAACCTGGCCACCTGTCCTGTCATGCGTCTCTATCAGGAGGAGTATAAGGGTGTCGCGTACATGGTCAGCCCCTACATTGAGAATTTCGAGGAACTCATGCGCAAGCGTTCCAAGATGTACAAGGGCGTACGCCGTTATGCCGGCCTGGAGGTCACCGACCTGCGAGCAGCAGGGGAGAACTCACCGTTCTGCTTCTACGGAGCTCACACCCGGGAGGGGCAGGCACTGCTGGATGTCCTGGAAAAGACCGGCTACGAGGACGAAGAACTGGAATACGCAATGCATTCCGCATGGGTCAACGCCCAGTACGAACCCGACGAGAAAAATCTGGACCTGCTGCTCTCCGCCATCACGCAAAGGGACGCATACATAGAGAGTTACGAAGAGTTTACCGAATTTGCGAACGTCATACTCCGCTATGCCAACAGCGTTCCCAAATGGCTTCTCAAGGGCCACAGCGCAGACCAGACGGGGCTTATGATTTACTCCCTCCCCGAAGACTATTTCCGCGAGGAGTTCGAAGAGAATCTCAATTACGGCGAGGAGATGATGCAGTACTTCGACAGGGCCAACCGCGTACGTCCCGTACCTCCAGACGACCCCTGCCCTTGCGGCAGTGGCCTGTCATACCGTTTCTGTCACGGTAAGTACTTGAGCTAGTTCTACTTTACTGCCTTTACCTTAAGATTGGCCTCAAGGTACTGGGACCATTTTGATACGGCCTCGTCGTCAGGTGCAATCACTGAGCAGATAAGGAGGCCGCCCTTTACTATCTCCGTACACATCAGGAGCATTATAGAGCCGTCTTCGCACTCTCCGGTAAACCCGTAGGCCTTGCGGTTCTTGAACGTCCATTCGGCTATGGGGTCATCCTCTTCGTCTTCATCGTCCCAGCCTATGATTTCGGCGTAGTTGGCGTATGCTTCGTCTTCGGCCGTGGTGTCGGAGGGCAGGTCGCCGACGTACAGGTCGAATACGGCTTCGTATTTGCCTTCCACGGAGGAAGGCAACTGGCACTCGAGATGAGTGATAACGGCATTCTCAATCTCTTCGTAGCGTTCTTCCTCTCTTATCCACTGAGGAGGAAGGGGGAGCGTAATATCGTATGTCATAGGCTGTTATATGATATTGAGAAGGTGTCGCCAAGGGAAGGGTTTCCGGTAGTGAAGCCCTTCTTGAGCCAGCGGACCCTCTGGGCTGCGGTGCCGTGAGTGAATGCGTCGGGAACCGTGTAACCGTAAGACTTCTTCTGCAGGTAGTCGTCACCGATCTTGTTTGCGGCGGCGACGCCCTCCTCGAAGTCGTTGTCGTCCAGCGAACCGAAGAACTTATTGTCATAGTGAGCCCAGATTCCGGCGTAGAAGTCCGCCTGGAGCTCGATACGTACGCTCATCTTGTTGGATTCCGTCTCGCTCATCCTTGCCATCTTGGAATGGGCGTCGCCAAGCGTACCAAGCAGGTACTGCACGTGATGGCCGACCTCGTGGGCAATGACGTATGCATATGCGAAATCACCGTCTGCGCCTATATCCTTCTTCATGTTCGTGAAAAAGGACAGGTCGAGGTAAACCGTCTGGTCGGCGCTGTTGTAGAAGGGGCCGACCTGAGCGGAAGCCGTGCCGGTGGACGTCTGGACATAATCGTTGTAAAGGACAAGCTTCGGCGGCTGGTAGGTGAGTCCGCTCTGGCTGAAAATCTTCGTCCACACATCTTCCGTGCCGGCAAGAATCTGTTTGGCGAATACTGCGAGTTCTTCTTCCTGTGCGGAAGGGGTATAACCGGTTTCTGTCTGGGTGGTGGTCATCGAGCCTGCCTGTTGCAGAGCAGGAGTGACATCGATACCCAGAACAAGGTAGAGAATTCCGGCAACGAGGAGGCCTCCGAGGCTCAGTCCTCCTGCCTTTCCGACCTTCAGGCCGCGTCTGTCTTCGACATTTGTGCTTTGGCGTCTTCCGTCGAGGTTCATGGCGTTAATGTATTGAATTATAGTTTATGAAACAAAAATGTATTGAGGGTTAACATTTTTGTTAACCCTCATTTTTACCCTCAATCAGGGCTTTGTCGCTGAAATAATCGATGCGCATCGAGTGCCTTACGTCGTCGAGCGTGCTCTGCGCTTCCCTCACCGCTGCTTCGGTGCCGCGACGTAGAATTTCCCATACTGCGGGAAGGTCTTTTTCGAGCTGGGCGCGACGCTCGCGAATCGGGTCGAGTATGTCGTTGAGAATGGCGGCGAGGAAATTCTTGAGCATTACGTCTCCCAGGCCTCCGGCCCTGTACTGGGCCTTGACTTCGTCGAGACTGCTGAACGAGAAACTTGACTTGCGGCCAACGAAGCAGGATGCGAATTTCTCGAAGTGTTTGGGCTTGCAGAAGGCATCGAGGTAAGTGAAGACGGTGTTGCCCTCCACTTTGCCCGGGTCGCTGACCTGAAGGTGACCGGGATCGGTATACATTCCGCGAACCTTGCGGTCAACTTCTTCGCGGCTGTCGGAAAGATAGATGCAATTGCCGAGCGATTTGCTCATCTTGGCCTTTCCGTCAGTGCCGGGGAGACGCATGCAGGCGGCGTTGTCGGGGAGGAGAATCTCGGGCTCCACCAGCGTGGGGCCGTAAACCGCGTTGAATTTGCGGACAATCTCGCGGCATTGCTCGATCATGGGCTCCTGGTCTTCGCCTACGGGGACCGTGGTGGCCCGGAAAGCCGTAATGTCGGCCGCCTGGCTGATAGGGTAGCAGAAGAAGCCGACGGGCGTACCGGCCTTGTTGTCGGAGCCGTCGTCGGTCTCGGAGAAGCCGCGCAGCTTGATTTCCTGCTTCACGGTGGGATTGCGCTGTAGGCGCTGCACAGTGACAAGATTCATATAGTAGAAGGTAAGCTCGGTGAGCTGGGGCACCATGGACTGTATGAAAATGTTGACCTTTGAGGGGTCGAGCCCGGCGGAAAGGTAGTCGAGGGCCACTTGGATTATATTCTGACGGACTTTTTCGGGGTTGTCTGCATTGTCCGTGAGAGCCTGGGCGTCGGCTATCATGATGAAAATCTTGTCGAAGCCGCCCTGCTCCTGGAGCTCGACCCTGCGACGGAGAGACCCGACGTAGTGTCCGAGATGCAGTCTGCCGGTAGGACGGTCGCCTGTGAGGATAATTTTTGCCATATCTTTCATTATTGTATAAACCATTTACATGAACTCTCTTCGCCGGCAATCCACACCGTATCTCCCTCGCTGAAGCGGAAGTCGGCGCCGGGATTCGTGATAAGCTTGCCGGAATGCAGGACGCTTATGATCATGCATCCGCTCTTCCTCATCTGAACCTCCCGGAGAGTTTTCCCGCTAAGGTACGAATCTTTCTGCAGGACTGCGTCAATAAGGCAGAAATCCGGTTCAGACGAGCCTGGATCGGACTCTGTATGCTCATTCATAATCTGTTCGAATGCTTGCAGTTGCGCACTCGTACCTACAGCGATTATTTTGTCGTATGGGAATATGGGCTCTTCTCCGGATGGTATCTGAATCGAATGAGTCCCTCGTTGTATCTTGATGATGTTGATTCCGGAATTGCGGCGAAACGGCATCTCCCGGAGGCTCTTGCCTGCAAATGCGAAATCGGGGGAGACCTGTATGGTCTTGGTGTGTATGTCGTATTCGGAAAGATTGTCACGGACCGTCGATGCGACGGGCTTTGCCCGGCGTTCCTGCTCCTCCCGGGCATTGAAATTCTCCATGAAACGCTTTTCGAGTCCGGAAATGTTGCGGAAAGTGCGCTTGGTAATCATGAAGAACAGCAGTCCGGACACTATCACGGCAACGATCCCCCATCCTCCGAGTCTGAAGTAGCTGGTGATGGCGGCCAGAATGAATCCGATGGCGATAAGTA
>CAMOGR010000043.1 GCA_946614205.1 uncultured Bacteroidales bacterium
GACGCGGCGGGCCCCTCCCACTCACAGTTGCGTGGGCGCAAATGGCCTGCGGAGGGCGGTACCACTGCAGTCTCCACCGCTGCCGCTCCTGCTTCGACCAGTTCAGTATAGGCGGAAGGATAAGGCGAAAGGCCGCGCACGAGGTTCCATACGTCGGCGGTGGAACGGTTCCAGTCGATACGGGTATTCTCGCGGGTGAGCTTGGGAGCGGGGCGCAGCACCTCAGAGCCCTGGATGAAGGAGCGCTGGGTACGCAGCTCGACGTTGCGCTGGATGAGCAGCTCGGCGGTATCGCACACGAGGGAGGACCCGATTTCCATGAGCTTGTCGTGCAGGGTGCCGGCGTCGTCGGTATCATCTATCCTGCACTCGGAGCGGAGGATGATGCCGCCGGTATCTATATTCTTGTCTATCATGAAGGTAGTGACACCGGTCATGCGTTCGCCATTGATGAGCGCCCAGTTGATGGGAGCCGCCCCGCGATACTGCGGCAGAAGCGAAGCATGCAGGTTGAAGGTGCCGAGGCGGGGCATGCTCCATACTTCTTCGGGAAGCATGCGGAACGCCACCACCACGAACATGTCGGCCTTCCACGCGGCGAGCTGCCTAAGGAACTCAGGGTCGCGGAGCTTGTCGGGCTGAAGCACGGGGATTCCGTTTTCGACGGCGTATTTCTTCACTGCACTCTGGTTGACCTTTAGCCCGCGTCCGCTGGGCTTGTCGGCGACAGTGACCACGCCGACTACTTTATACCCCTTTTTGCGCAGGGCGTCAAGCGGAGCCACGGCAAACTCCGGGGTACCCATGTATACGATGCGCGGCTTGCGGAAGAACCCGGTGACTGAACTCAGCAGCTTGCGCCAGGTAGCTTTGAAAGTATCCATATTGAAAAGTTCGGCGTCCTTGACGGCCTTGTAGGTAAAGAATGCACCGATTGGAGCGAGCACGTACGAGGCTACGAAAACGCCATTGAAAGCGTCGATGGAGCCGTCCTTGGCGAGCTTGGTGCCGGTGATGTCGACAATCCAGTAAATCACGAAGAACAGCATGGAGAAAATGGCACTCATGCCTATGCCGCCCTTCTTGATCATCGCACCAATCGGAGCTCCGATGAAGAACAGCAGGAAACAGCAGAGGGCCGTGGCGAACTTTTTGAAAAGCTCGACGTCGGTACGCCGCAGATAGAATGTGGACTGGTAGATGTCGTGGTTGTAGCTCATCACGTCGCCTGTCATGCGGTCGGCCTGGGCGGCGGCACGGTCGTATGCGTTCTTTATGGCCTCGTCGTTCTTGAAAACGAGCATGTTGTCGGCCGTATAAAACACCGAGCGGTCGCCCCTTCGGGCGGTGTCGAGCTGGTCGCGGAACTCGAGGGCCGCATCCTTGCGGATACGATCGTAATGGTTCACGAAAGCCTCGGCATTGTGGCGTTCCAGGGAGTCTTTCTGCTCGGCGAGCTGGTCGAGGCGCATGGACTTGGCCTGGTCCGAGAAGCGGGCGGTGTCCGACTTCTCGAAGGCGTAGTTCTTGAGCGGGATGAGCAGGTTCTCCTGAGCAAAGTCGACGCGGCTCAGGGCGAGCGACGTGTCCCTGTAAGTCATCTGATTGGTCTCCGAGTAGTTGGAGCCGTTGTAGAGGGTGAACGTCAGGTAATCCTTGGCCTTGCTCATGCGCAGCACCGCGGAATCGGCGATGATGATGGATGTGTTGCCCCTGCGCGAAGTGTGGTCGTACACCTGCACGTGGTACATCATGCCGGTCTCGTCATTCTGGTTCTCAACCCTGAGCACGTATCCTTCTATGCCCTCGTAGAAGGTGCCGGAAGGAATCTTGATGCTCCCCTTCGTGCGGGTGATGTCGTCGCGGAGGGTGAAGATTTCGTTGTAGGCCTTGGGGACCAGATTGTTGCCGATGAAAAAAGCGCCCACGCTGATGAGCGCTGCGGTGACTATCAGAGGGGCGATAAGGCGGCCCAGCGAGATGCCGGCCGCCTTTATTGCCATAAGTTCTTTGTTTTCACCCATCTGGCCTATGACCATCATGCTCGACAGGAGCACCGCCAGAGGCAGTGCCGTGGGCAGGATGGTACAGGCGCCCCACATCATGAACTCGAGAATGACGCCAAGGCCGAGGCCCTTGCCGACGAGTTCGTCGATGTAAATCCAGAGGAACTGCATCACCAGGACAAAAATCACGAGGAACAATATCGCGACGAATGGTCCGATAAATGCCTTGAGCGTGAATATGTCCAGTTTCTTCATCCGGAGCGGATACGATTAGCGTGCAGCGGCAGCTACGAGAGCCTCGAGCGCATCGTGCAGCCCTGCAATTTCCTTGCCGCCGGCAGTTGCGAGGCCGGGTTGTCCGCCGCCGCCTCCCTGGATGAGCTTGGCTGCGGCGCCTATGTCCTTGCCTGCATTACGGCCGGCCGCCACGAGGTCGTCGGAGTACATGAGCATGAGCTGGGGCTTGCCGGAAACCTCGAACGCTGCCACGAGAGCCGTATTCTTGAGCTCCTTCTGGAGTGCGAGGGCGGCATTGCGGAGCATCGCGGGCTCGACCTGCAGATTGGCCGAAGGGGCGATGGTGATGAGGTTGACACCGTTCTTTTCGACCGCCGACTCGCTTAGCTTGCGGGCGAACTCGGCAGCCTTGGCCTTTGCGAACTCTTCCGCCTGCTTCTTGAAGGTGGCGTTGTCTTCTATCATCTTGCCGATGGCTCCTGCAAGGTCGGGGGCGTTGTTGAAGAAGCCGCGGGCGGTCTTGAGGAGGTTCTGCATGCCCAGGACCATCTGCTCGGCCTCTTCGCCGGTAACGGCCTCGATACGGCGTACGCCGGCAGCTATTGCGCTCTCCGACACAATCTTGAAGAACCCGATGTTGCCGGTGGCGCTGGTGTGACAGCCGCCGCAGAGCTCGACGCTGGGGCCGAACTTGACAACCCTCACGCGGTCTCCGTATTTCTCTCCGAAGAGGGCCATGGCGCCGAGGCTCTGGGCCTCAGCCATGGTGGCGTCGCGCTTCTCGGCGAGCGGGAAGTTACTGCGAATCAGCTCGTTGACCCTCTTCTCCACTGCCGCGACCTGCTCGTCGCTGAGCTTCTCGAAGTGGGAGAAGTCGAAGCGGAAACCCTTGTCGCTGACGAAGGAGCCCTTCTGCTCCACGTGGGTGCCGAGAATCTCGCGAAGGGCCCTGTGCATGAGATGGGTGCAACTGTGGTTGTTCTGTATCTTCTGACGGCGCTCCGCATCCACGTTGAGCGTGAACTCTCCGGTGCAGTCGGCAGGCATGCGTTCGGCGATGTGTATCGTAAGCTCGTTTTCCTTGACGGTGTTGAGTATCCTGACGG
>CAMOGR010000044.1 GCA_946614205.1 uncultured Bacteroidales bacterium
CTTCAAGGGCAAGACGATTGACATTGTCACCGGGCACATGTGGCCTTTCACTTATACGAACAATGCCGCCGGCGGTTCCACCGGCGAGGAGTACCGGGCCTTCGAGATGAGGTACATACTGTCCCAGACGGTCAAAAGTTCTGACTATGCCTCGACTACGGACTGGATGCTCATAGGAGACTTCAACTCAAAATCCCCGCTTGACATCGCCGTCCTGGGAGGAAGTGAGAACGACGCGCAGTACCTCTGCCAGAATGTAGTCCTCAAGGAGACGAACCTCCAGGATGTCACCAAGATATATTACAAGGCAAATGACTTCCTGGCAAGCAATTACAACGCTACAGGACGTGGAGACTTCTTCTACGTCTCTCCTTCCCTTGTCGGCAAGATTGTAAATGTCTATATGCTCAATGACTCATGGACCGCAGTCAATACCAAAACGACTTACGGAAGCACTACGCTTAAAGACCCCTCCGACCATCGTCCAATGATAGTCGAGTTTTCATTCTAATAGTGTGTAAGTCACGAAGAGCCCCCGGCGTGATGCCGGGGGCTCTTTTTGTATCATGGAGCGCAGAACTACAGCTCGCGGAACTTCTCGGAGCTGATTTTTTTGTCCTTGATGGAGATGATTTCCTTGATTTTGTCAAGTACCTTGCGGTCCTCCACCTGCTCGGAAAGCCTCTCGAGCTGGCGGCGGTCCTTCATGATGTTGCCCACGGCGTCCATGAGCATGTCATCGGGGACCTGGGGAAGGCCGTACATTGCGTACTGATAAGTGACATAGGCCTTGGCGGCGTCCACGAGGTCCTCATGGGTGACGTCGAAGCCGAAATCCTTCATGAACTTGCCGCGGACAAGCTGCCACTTGAAGTCCTCGCAGAAACCGGGGAACTCCTTCTCCACGTCTTCCTTGGAGACCTTGCCGTCATTGGCAGCGACGAGCCAGCGCTTGAGGAATTCTTCGGGGAGCTTGAGGCCGGCCTTGGCCACGTAGAAATCGCGGATATCCTTGCTCAGGCGCCATTCGGCCTCCTGACGGTGGTTCTCCTTGAGGCGCTCGGTGACCTCCTTCTCTATGTCTTCATCGCTCTTGGGCTCTTCGTCCTTGCGCTCGGCATAGAACTTCTTCATGTTTTCCACCATCTCGCTCTTCTCCTTGGCGGAAGAAGTGATGCTGTATTTGTTTACGGTATCGCCCGCCTCGACGCTCACTGCAACCTCGGGAGAAAGGGCTGCGTCGAAAACGAAAGTGAATGCGCTGCCGTCTTCCCAGGTAAGCTCGGGCTGGCTCTCGCTGGACAGGGGCTCTCCAAGAAGGTGAAGGCTGTTGTCGCGGATGTAATCGTCAAGGCTCTTGCCTATAACCTCGTTCACGGCGTCTGCGAGTGCCTGCTCGCCATAAACCCTCTTGATAAGGGACGCAGGGACCATGCCCTTGCGGAAACCTTTGAATTCAGCCGTCCTGCGGCGCTCTGCGAGGCGCTTGCGAACACCTTCGGCGTAGTCCTCGGGAGCGATTTCGAGCGTCAGCTCGATGTTGAGATCGTCAATCTGTCGTTTGGTAAGATTCATAATAGTTATTTGATGTTAAAGAATTTCTTTCTGGCCTGGGGATAAACCACACGGCCGTGATGGGTCTGGGCGAGGTATGCCTTGATGGCCTCCTTGACGTCGCCGAGCTCCTTTATGGTAATCTCCGAACGGGAGAACTGCTTCTCGTCAAGTTTGCCCTGAACAATCCTCTCCACGAATGCCGAAATGGCTTCGGGGGTATAATCGGTAAGCGTACGGGATGCGGCTTCGATGCTGTCGCAAAGCATCAGCACCACCTGCTCCTTGGTCACAGGCGAAGGACCGGGATAGGTGAAGCGGGGACGCATGGAAGGGTCGCAGTCGCGCTGGGCCGAATACTTGCCCCAGAAATAGCCCGTTACGGAGGTGCCGTGGTGGGTGCGGATGAAATCCACTATTATGGCCGGGAGATGGTATTTCTGGGCCATTTCGACACCATCGGTGACATGCCTGATGATGTCCTCGGCGCTCTGCATGGGCGACAGGCCCGTATGGTATTTCTGGTCTTCCGTCTTGTTGAGCAGCGATTCGTTCTCCACGAAGCACTGGGGGTTGGCAATCTTGCCTATATCGTGGTACAGGGCGCCGACACGCAGCAGCAAAGGATTTGCGTCTATGGCCCTGGCGGCCGCATCGGCCATGTTCATCACCTGCAGGGAATGCTGGAAAGTACCGGGAGCCTTGCTCTCGAGCTCACGCAGAAGCGGTGACGAAGTATCGGCAAGCTCCGCGAGGCGCCAGTCCGACACCAGGTTGAATATCTTCTCGAAAAGGTATATCAGCGGATAGAATGCAACCGGCAGGAAGGCCGCCACCACCAGGCGCACCAGGTCGTGGATTATCACACCGTTCTCTATGCCTATGAGCCTCAGCATGAAGTACGCGACCGCCATGGCGACGAAGGTAAGGAGCGAAAGCAGGAACTGCTTCCAGCCGCGGCTCATGTACTTGAAGCCGAAAACCGCAACCATGCCGCCAACCAGGAAGATGATGAACAGGGCAATTCCATGGTCTGCATAGGCCAGCAGCGGCAGAAGCGAGAAAATATATACGGGAATGATTACCCTGGGACGCACGAACGACTGCAGATACAGCGCCACGAGAGTCAGAGGGGCGAAGAACAGGGAGCCCGGACTGAAACGGGCCACGAGCAGGACCGCGCTAACCGCGAGGGTGAACACGAACAGCACGTAATAATAACGGTTGTCGTTGAACAGCAGCGGATTGCCGAAGTACACCGCAAGCCATACCAGCACCACCAGCAGAATCGCAAACAGGGCGTTGCCGAGTATGCTCAAGTACACCGGGCCGGAATGCCCCACGTTCGACTCGTACTCCTTCTTGAAGGAATCCAGTATCTGCACGGTCTCCGCAGTAATGACGTCTCCGTTCGAGACTATGAGCTGACCGGCCGACACATTGCCGATGGTAGGCGAAATGCGGGAAATGGCGTCCTCGCTCCGGGCCCTGGTGGCGTTGGGGTCGTAAACCAGGTCTGGAACGATGTAACCGTATACGGAATTGGCGAGAAGCAGCGAATCCATGCCTTCGAACTCGGTACGCTCCTGCAGACGGCGAAGCAGCTCGCTGCGGGCGTCCGACAGGCCGAACACCTCGCTGAGAGGCACCTTCACGGCACGTTTGTCCCGCTGTATGTAAATGACTTCCGCATCTTCGTCTGCAATTGCGTCGTCGGAGAGCACTCCCTTCTCGAGTATGTAGCGCAGGGCCGACACTATAAGCGGCTTGTATTCACCCAGATCCATCCGGTCCACCGCCTTCAAGTTGTCCCGTACCACAGACGAAGAGAAAGAATAGTAGGGTACATGGATGCTGCTTACCCTGTCAATCTCCTCCTGCATCTGTACGCTCGTCTTGAGTATGGGGAAATCGAAGGGAGCGAAGAGGGTTTCGTAATTCCATGTGCCGCCTTTCTTGTAGTCGTATCCGAGTTTGGCCGACCTCGGGGCGAGGATGGCAAAGAGGATGGCGATTACGACAAGCGGCCAGATTTTATTTGAACGGACTGTCTGATTCACGGGCGATGTATGAGTATGTCAAACGGTCGGTAAGGCGAGGGAACAGCCTGTGAGCAAGCACGGTAGCCTTGCCGAGAGGGGTAAGTATGACCTGTGAGCGCCGGCGGGCAAGCGCCTTTGCAAGGTGCATGGCACAATCTTCAGCGCTCATGAGTTTGTCCTCCTGCAGCGGAGTGGCGCCTTGTGGGGTACCGTCCGCCGTGAGGGCGGCGTTGCGTACGTTGGACGAAGTATAGCCCGGAGCGAAAACGAGTACGCCCAGACCGTCTTTCAGATGTTCCATGCGAACGGTGTCGAGAAAGCCGCGCACGGCATACTTGGAGGCGCTGTAACCCGTCCTCGCAGGAAGGGCCGAATAACCGGCGATGCTGATTACGCCGACGACCTGCCCTTTCGACTCCAGCAGATGCGGAAGAGCGAACTTGGTGCAGTTCACGGTGCCCCAGAAGTTTACGTCCATAAGACGGTGAAGTACGCTGAGGTCGAGGTCCTTGAACATGGCGCGCATGGATATTCCGGCATTGTTGACCAGGATGTCGATGCGGCCGAAACGCTGCATGACAGAATCCACGAGCGACTTGCAGTCGCGCTCGGAAGTGACGTCGCAGCGCACGGCAAGCACGCGGTCCGCAGGGGCTACGCCCGCAGCAAGCTCGCACAGGCGCTCGTATGAACGCGCCGCCATGACTACGCGGGCGCCAAGGCTCCCGAACAAACGTGCGCTCGCAAGGCCGATGCCTGAACTGGCGCCGGTGACTATCACGACCTTATCCTTGAAATACTTGTTCAGATTCATTGCCATGGGATTTCTCGACTGCGCCCGGACTTACAACAGGTCAGTCTATCTTCATTTCCGCTATGTCGTCGCCGTCGTACAGGCCGGCGTCGAGCTTGGCCTTGATTTCACGGAAGGCGTTGAGGGTATATTCCACGTCTTCCATGGTATGGGCTGCGGTGGAAA
>CAMOGR010000045.1 GCA_946614205.1 uncultured Bacteroidales bacterium
CGCGCCCGCCACTATCTGGTGAGCATACTCCACGACTACAGCGCCTTCGGAGTCAGTACGATAGACCGTTTCTTCCAGCAGACTCTGAGGGCTTTCGCCCGCGAACTCGGCCAGTTCAGCTCGTACCAGGTCGAGCTCGACAAGGATTCGCTTGTGCGCGAGGCGATGGACCGTGTGCTCGACGGCATATCCGACGACAAGCCCGAGCTGGTGGCATGGCTTCGCAGCAATGCTTTGGAAAGCATACGCACATCCGGCAGGTTCAGCCTTGACGACGGCCTTCTGGAAATGGGAAACCGCCTCAAGAGCGAGGAGTACCGCCAGATGAAGGCGCGCCTTGGCATAAACGAAGGCGAATCCTATTCCAAAGAGCGCCTGGCGCGTCTTCGCAAGCTGTGCGGAAGCATCATACGGGATTTTGAAAAGGATGCCAGGGAACTGGGCATTCCGGCCGAAAAGGGCAAGCGCATTGCCTGGCCAACGCGCAAGAAGGACCTCGAACTGCCCGGGGTCGCCGAGTTCTTCGAGAGCCGCTACTCCGATTATGCGACCGCCTGTATCGTCGACCGTCAGCTGTACGGCCTCGGAGTGGCGAGGGAGTTCAATGCCGAATACGACGCTCTCCTTAAGGAGAAGAACGTCCTGCCCCTCGACGAGAGCGGGGCCCTCCTGCGCGACATAATCGACGGTTCTGACGCCCCGTTCGTATACGAAAAGACAGGTTCCCGCTATACGCATTACCTGCTGGACGAATTCCAGGATACTTCGCGCCTGCAGTGGAACAATTTCCTCCCGCTGCTGCGCGACGCCGACGCATCTTCCGACAATCTCATAGTGGGAGATGTCAAGCAGAGCATCTACCGCTGGCGGAATTCCGACTGGCGCATGCTCGACCACGAGGTTGAGGCTGAATTCCCGGACGCCCTGGTTGAGAATCCCGAATTCAACTGGCGCAGCGCCCGCCGCATCGTGGAGTTCAACAGCGGCTTTTTCGAGTTCGCCGCCCGTAAGGTGGGCTTCGGCGACATGTACTCCAACGTGAGACAGAAGGCACGCAGCAAGGAGCCCCAGGAGGGATGTGTCAGCGTTTCCTTCTGCGACGACCAGCTGCTGCGCGTGCGGGAGTCGATATCCGACGCGCTCGGTCGCGGAGCCCGCTACGGCGACATTGCCATACTCGTGCGCGGACACGGTGAAGGCTCGCGGATAGCCGACGACCTCATTGCCGCAGGCATCCCGGTAATCTCCGACGACTCTCTCAACCTCAAGGGTTCGGTGACGGTACGCCGCCTGGTCTCGCTGCTGACCTTCTACGACGACCCTTCAAACTCGGTCGGCAGCTACCTGGCCCGTTCCATCGGAGTTGAGTTCCCGGAGCATTATCATTCGCTGGTCGATTTCAGCGAGAGCCTGCTCCGCGAGCTGCAGCGTTACGACGGCGCCAATTTCGACGCCGAAACTCTCTATGTGGGCGCCTTCATGGACATCCTTCAGGACTGGGTGAACGTCAACGGCAACAACCTCAAGGCTTTCCTGAGGGGCTGGAACGAAAAGACCGACTGCTACATAGGCTCTCCCGAGAATTCCGACGCCGTGCGCATCATGACCATACACAAGTCCAAGGGCCTCGAGTTCCCGCATGTCATATTCCCGTTTGCGGAGAAGGTCGTCCTGTTCAAGCACGACGTGCGCTGGAGCGTACTCGACGGCGGCGGTGCGCTCGGCCACGAGGCCGACGGGATTTATCCGGTCGACCTGAGCGGCACCGGCACGGCCCACACCCTTTTCGAGGGTGCCTACAACGAAGAATACAATCTGCAGACTGTCGACAACCTCAATATATTCTACGTCGCACTCACCCGTGCGGCAAAGAGCCTGCACGTGATCGCCAAACAGCCGGCAAAGGGCAAACTCAAGGCCCTCTCCGAGCGCAAGAGCATGTCCTACAGCAACTTCTCCGAGCTCATGTATGCGTGGTGCAAAGGCTGCAGCGAATACGTCTTCGGCACGCCATACGATTTCTCGCTCATGGAACGGGAGCCTTCCCCGGACGGCATGCCGATGCGGGCACGCTGGAATTCCATTCCCCTCGCAGGCCGTCTCGGCGCATCCCGGGATGCGACCGATTATTTCGGCGAAGACGGTTCCACAGGGGCTCAGGCCTCCGGGCGCCTTCGCGGAATCGAGCTTCACAAGATACTGTCGACCATCGATTCTGCCGACGACCTTCCTTCCGACATCGGCTCCGAGGACCTTCAGATGCTGCGCGAACGCATCGCCGCGCATCCTGACTGGTTCCCGCCGTCGGGAGGCCGCAACGAGCTTACGGTCTTCGGCCACGACGGCTCCCGCTGGCGCCCCGACCGCGTGATACGGAAGCCGGACGGAGGAATCGTAGTAGTCGATTATAAATTCGGTGCCGAGCGTAGCAGCTATCTCGGCCAGGTGCGCCGTTATGTAGGACTCTACCGCGGCATGGGTTGCGGCGACGTTCGTGGCTATGTGTGGTATGTCCCTGAAGATAAAGTAGTTGAAGTATGAAAGAATTCGAGATAACATGTCCCCTTACCCGTGCCCCGCGGCTCAAGGAAATCGAGGCCCGCGCCGACGGCCTCCAGTGGGTGCTCAAGAAGCGCTCCGTGGACGCCCGCAAGGAGCCCGTATGGCGCTATCAATATGAAGCTTACGCTCCCGGAGAGTACGTCCCTTACGAGCCGGCTCCGCTGCAGGACGTGCATGGCAGGCCTGCCGTCATCGTCGTGGGTGCCGGCCCGGCCGGCATGTTCGCCGCTCTCAAGTTGCTCGAGCTGGGCCTTCGCCCGGTCGTGCTCGAAAGAGGCAAGAACGTGCATGAGCGCAAGTTCGACATGGCCCGCCTTTCCCGTGAAGGCATAGTGGATCCTGACTCCAACTACTGTTATGGCGAGGGCGGTGCAGGCGCATTCTCCGACGGCAAGCTTTACACCCGTTCTTCCAAGAGGGGAGACATCCGCGAGGTGCTTTACCGTCTGGTGGAATTCGGCGCGTCCAAGGACATTCTCATCGACGCTCATCCTCACATAGGTTCCGACAAGTTGCCGACGGTGGTGGAGAATATCCGCAAGTGCATAGTTGAGCACGGGGGTGAATACCACTTCGGGGCGCGCGTAGTGGCCGTTTCGGGCGCAGGAGAGGATGGCCTCTGCAGCGTGGAGTGCGCCGACGGCAGCGCATATAGCGGCAAG
>CAMOGR010000046.1 GCA_946614205.1 uncultured Bacteroidales bacterium
CCCCTGCCGATAATTGCCGACGAGTCGGTCCAGCGTCTGAGGGATATCCCACGTCTTCGCGGGGCATTCAACGGAATCAACATCAAACTGATGAAATGTACCGGTCTGATCGAGGCCCGGAAAATGATTGCCTATGCTCGTGCGGAAGGAATGACGGTCATGCTCGGATGCATGACGGAAACGTCGTGCGCATGTACCGCAGCGGCCCAGCTCTCCCCTGCTGCTGATTTTTGTGATATAGACGGCAACTTATTGATAACTAATGATTTATTCTCCGGCATGACGGTTCGGGACGGCCTGATGGTCCTTCCGGATGCGCCAGGCCTGGGACTTACCAAGATATGACGATTCCCCAACTGAGGGAGCAGTTCCCTCAACTCTCGCGTACTGTATACGGCAAACCGCTTGTTTACCTGGACAATGCTGCAACCGCTCTTCGCCCGCGCAGTGTAATTGATTGTTGGTCAGATATTTCTGCAAATAATACAGCAAATCTTCACCGGGCTGTTCACCACGTTGCGGCACAGGCTACAGAGGCTTACGAAAATGCCCGTACGGCCGTGGCCGGCTTTATCAACGCACGATGCAGCGAAGAGGTTATTTTCACTTCCGGCGCCACGCATTCTCTCAACCTTCTGGCTTTCAGCATCGGAGAGGCATTCGTGCGTGAGGGGGACGAAATCGTCGTAAGCGAGGCGGAGCATCATTCCAACCTCGTTCCTTGGCAGATGCTTTGCAAGCGCAAAGGGGCAAGCCTGCGAAGGCTTCCGGTAGATGATTCCGGCCGCCTCTGCATCGAAGTTCTCCCCTCCCTCCTCAGTTCACGAACCCGCATCGTGGCGCTTGCCCATATTTCCAACGTGCTCGGTCTGGTGAATCCCATAGAAGAAATTGCGTCGGTCTGTCATGCTGCAGGAGCGCTGCTGGTGGTTGACGGGGCTCAGGGGATTGTGCATCAAAATGTTGATGTCCAGGCACTTGGTTGCGATTTTTACGCCTTTTCGGGACATAAGATGTATGCAGCCCCGGGTACGGGTGTGCTCTGGGGACGACGTGAACTTCTTGAGCAATTGCCCCCGATGTTCGGCGGCGGCGAGATGATAGAATCGGTAAGTTGGGAATCGAGTACATGGGCTCCCCTGCCCCGCAAATTCGAAGCCGGCACGCAGAATATTTCGGGAACGCCGACGTTCGTTCCTGCAATAGAGCTGATGCGCGCGATGCCGCAGCAGGAAGAGGTCAAGGAATATGTGTACCGTACGCTTACTGCGGAGCCTGGAATCAGGCTCTTCGGAACAAGCGGCGACTTGAGTCTCAAGGCTCCTGTTTTTTCAATCGCGGTACAGGGGGCGCATCACGAAGATCTGGCGCTGCTTCTCGACAAGATGGGTGTCGCCGTGCGGTCGGGGCAGATGTGCGCGGAACCTCTTATGGACCGCCTCGGAGTTACAGGCCTGCTGAGGGCGTCGTTTGCACCGTACAATACGATGCAGGAAGCGGAATATTTTGTATCTTCGCTGCGCAAAGCGATAAAGATGCTCCAATGACACTTAAAGAACAGAAAGAAAAGATAATTGAGGATTTTTCCATGTACGACGAGTGGCTCGACAAGTACGAGTACCTCATCGAACTGGGTAAATCCCTTACCGGGTTCCCGGAAGAAAAGAAAACCGACGACCGCCTGATAAAAGGCTGTCAGTCAAGGGTTTGGCTCGATACCCAGGTGTCCGGTGGCACCCTCACGTTCACTGCCGACAGCGATGCCATAATCACGAAGGGCATAATCAGCCTGCTTGTCAGCGTATACTCGGGCCGCACACCGGAAGAGATTCTTTCCGACGACTTTACATGGCTCGATTCCATAGGACTTCGCGAGAACCTCTCCCCTACCCGTGCAAACGGGCTTCTTTCCATGATAGAAACGATACGTCAAAAAGCCCGCGAAAATGCCTGAAAACGTTCTTACCCCCGAGGACGTAAAGGCCCTCGCCCCTCTGTACGACGACGTGATTCTTGCGCTCAAGCAGGTTTACGACCCCGAAATCCCTGTCAACATTTACGACCTCGGGCTTATTTACGAGCTGAATATCAACCCCTCGCACGAGGTCTATATCAAAATGACCTTCACCGCTCCCAACTGTCCCATGGCAGATGAGGTCATCGCTGAGGTCCAGCACAATGTGGAGAACACCCCCGGCGTAGCCGACTGCCATATAGAGCTCACCTTCGACCCCGTGTGGGACCAGAGCATGCTGAGCGACGAGGCCCGGGTGGCGCTTGGCTGGGACCCTGAATTATGAGGGAACTGACCCTTTTGCTGGGAACCAATCTTGGTGACCGTGAGGCTAATCTCTGTGAGGCGCTCCGGCGGCTGGATGCCGCTTTCGGCGGGCGTCGTTTGCGTATTTCTCCGGTTCTTCAAACGCAGGCCTGCGGTTTTGCCGGGCCCGCTTTTCTCAATCAGGCAGTGGTCTATTCTTCGCGCCGAACTCCGGAATCTGTTTTGCGGCTTTGCAAGCGGATAGAACGCTCGATGGGCCGAAGGGACGCTCCGGAGTATGATTCCGACGGCCGCCGGGTGTATCACGACCGGATTATCGACATCGATATCCTTTTTTACGGAGATCTCCGTATGCAAACTTCCCTGCTCACCATTCCGCATCCGCAGGTGGAGAGCAGGGAATTCGTTGCGAGGCTTCTTGAATTGCTGAACTGATTATTCGGCTACTGCACGCACTGGTTGACCGTCCAGTTTTAAGTAGGGGTCTATCCCAAATGATTCATCATCAAAATAACCATAAAGAGCCTCATAAAGATTATATATAGAGGACGTCCAGTAAAAGCCCCATCCTCCAAAGTCCTTTAGGGCGGAACCGTCAACGGTCAGGGTGAGAACTCCGTCAGCCGTCCCCTCCTTGCCGGTCACCGGCAACGTAAGCGCTTCTCCTGCAGCCGCTTTGGATAGTGTTTTCATGACGTAAATCGATTATGATTTCTTCCGCCAAAGTTAATTATAATACAGATAATCAATATAGCTAAAACTAATCAATTTTGCGTCTGTCGCGCTTGAAACGCACAAAAAAACAGCCGGCCCCGGGAGGAGTCGGCTGATGCGGTAAATGTGTCGAACTTATTTTGTAAGCTTGAATCCGAGCTTGAGGTCGTCGACGCTGTTGAGTGCCTGCTGGATGGTGGCGATGGTGCTGTTGTTGCTTGCGAGCTTGTTCACAGCCTCGAGGACTTTCTTCACAAAGTCGAGGAACTTGCCGGACTCGAAGAGAATCTGGCAGCCGTCGGAGGTGGTCTTGATGGTGCCTACGAGTTTGAGTGTGAAGATTTTAGCGAAGTTAATGGTAATCTTGTCGCCTTCTTTTGTCCAGGTGCCGGGCAGGTTGATTTTGCCTGCGAGCAGGGTGAAGGAGCCGTCCTCCTTGAAGTTGAGGGTTGCAGCACCCGGCTTGATGCCAGCCTTTGCGAGGAGAGCGTCAGCCTTGGATTCGATGGTGCCGGTGCTTGCGGAAGCCGCGATGCTTGCGAGGGCGTTGTCGGAAGATGCGCCGATGGCTACACCCTTGTATTTCCAGCTGCCCTTGATGTCGAATGCGGTTGCGGACCCTTTGCCTGTAATCACATCACCTACCTTTTCGGTAGCGACCTTGAGGAAAGAATCGAGCCAGCTCTGAGCGCCGGCGACTGATGCGAAGAGCACCAGTGAGGAGATGATAGCAAAAATCTTTTTCATAATGTATTGAATTTTTAAGAGTTATCTTCTTTGGGCCAGCCCGGTGCCGATACCGCATGCTCAAGGCCGTCCGGCGAGACCAGCACGGCACCGACGTCGCTTTGTGCCAGGTGTCCTATGATGTCGAAGGTCTGGAAGTCCTTGCGCAGCCCTTCGAACTGTCCGATGGGAACGGCGAGGAGCACACGGCAGTCGTCGCCGCCGTTCATCGCTGCGGAAACGGGGTCGATGTCGAGTTTGCGTCCGAGTTCGAAACTGCCGCCTTCGAACGGTATGTGGTCGGCATACACTTTGGCTCCCAGGCCCGTAGTGCGGCGCAATCGCAGCAGGGCGTCAGCCAGTCCGCGGTCCACGAAAACGGCTGCAGACGGCGTGATGCCGGATTCGGCAAGGGCGCGGGGGAGTCCGGCCGGCAGTTCCGGTTTGAGGTAC
>CAMOGR010000047.1 GCA_946614205.1 uncultured Bacteroidales bacterium
AACCCCCTCCTGCCGGCGAGCGTTCCCGTATTCCGATAATCACCCACGATCCGCTGTATAACCTCATGCTGCTCGAGTCTTGCGGCGTTTCAAACCGCATGTCGGCCGAGAGACTTCTTGCCACCTTGCTCCTCACGGGCAATCTGGAGCAGTTCCGTCTGGCCATGGAGATGATAGCTCCGGCCTGGGAGCGTATTCCGCTTCATTTTCAGGAAGGCATGCTGGCAGCCGGCATGGACTTCGACAGGATAGACCCTGCAGTGCGGGAACGCTACACACGCTTCCTTCTCGATTCGCAGCGCCTCACCAGGGAAGAACTTTTAAAAGAATACAAAGGGACAGCCTACGTGCTTCCCATATACCGGTAAAAATGTATAAGTTAGTTAGTATCATTACCTTATTCCTTCTCGCCGTCCCTCTTCCGGCCCAAGTGCCGCAGGAAGTCCGGCGTTTCCAGCAGTCAGCGGGGGAGCGGACCACGCTTTTCCGGGGCAAGCAGGCGGAACGCTATCTCTTCCCGGCAAACGGCAATCCCTACTGGGAACGTGCGGAATTCTTCGGCGGCGACATCGTCGTCCGCGGGCGGCATTATTACGACATTCAGCTGAATGTCGATGCGGTGGCCCAGCTTGCACTGGTGCAGGTGCCCGGCAGCCAGGCTGCGGTATCGCTGTCCCCTGCGGTTGCAGACAGTTTGATAACCTCAGACCGCGTTTTCGTCGGGGTCAGCTCTCACCCATATCTTCCTGACGGTATCTACGAAGTGTTCGGGGCCGGGCCGGAGCAGGTGTACAAGAGCACACGCAAGCACCTCTCTACCTCGACGAGCAATGTAAACGGCACGTCCATAGGTTATTACGACGAGCACTACCGCAACGACATCACCCGCTATTTCGAGGTGTCCGTGAGTTATTACTTCAAGGATGCTTCGGGAGGGTTCTCCCGCCTTCGCGGCAAGGGAGCCCTTCTGCGCAAGTTCCCCGAGCGCCGAAAGGATGTGCGGAGAGCCCTGCGTGATGCCAGGCTCGACGTAATCGACACTCCGTTCGACAAGTATTGCAAGTTTGTCCTTTCATTCGTCCAGCAATGAGAAAGTCTGTCCTGGTCTTGCTCCTGGCCGTACTGGGTACGGTCAGCCTCCATGCCCAGCAGGAGCTGGAAGTGAAGAGGGTGAGCCTTGATTCCCTGGTCCGTTTTCTGGACAGGGAGTATCCTGAACGATTCTTCCTTGTAAAGGAGCCTGCCGAGCAGTCCACCTTTACGTTGAGCGCGCCCCGGAATCTTTTCCGGGATGCCGCATTCCAGGCCATGCGCGGGAAGGGTTACGTCGTGAATTCATACGGAAACTCCTTTTTCATTCTGCATGGCAAAACCGTCTTCGCATCGCTTCCCCTTGGCTATTTCGACTCGGGCGACAGCGGATCCGACGACGCCCTGGAGCAGTATCTTGCGGAGCAGAGCGCGATTGCGTCTTTCCAGAACAAGGTCTACGAGATAGGCGAGCCGTCCGCATACAAGGGCGGGAAGGTGCTTATAAACGGCCACGTACGCAATGTCTCCTCCGGCGAACCGCTTGTCGGCGTGTCTGTATATGACGAGAAATCAGGCGTTTACGCTGTGACGGACGCAGACGGCTTCTACCGCGTGAGAATCCCTGCCGGAGACGGTACCCTGAGTTTCAGCGGCTATTCCATGGAAGACCTTCACCTTACGCTGAAGGCGTGGAGCGATGGCAGCCTGGACGTGGTGATGAAGGAAAAGGTGACGGCACTGAGTGCCGCGACCGTTTCAGCAGATGCCGTGTCCCGCCACCGCGATGCCAAGATGGGTCTGGAGAAGGTGCGCATGGACGTGATACGCAAGATTCCCACGGCATTCGGAGAGGGCGACGTCATCAAGGCCGTCCTTACCCTTCCCGGCGTGAAGTCGGTAGGCGAGGCCTCCAGCGGCTTCAACGTGCGCGGCGGCTCGACCGACCAGAACCTGATTCTGTTCAATGACGGCACGGTTTACAACCCCACACACCTTTTCGGCCTGTTCTCTGCATTCAATCCTGACATCGTGAGCGAAGTGGAGCTTTACAAGAGCTCCATTCCGGCCGAATTCGGCGGACGCATCTCTTCCGTTCTCGACGTGCGCACCCGCGAGGGCAACGCCAAGAAAGTCTCTGGCTCCCTTGGAATAGGACTCCTCACCGGACGTTTCCATCTGGAAGGCCCTATAATCAAGGACCGTACGACCTTCATCATCGGCGGCCGCACGACTTACTCCAACTGGATTCTGAATCTGCTGCCCAAAAACAGCAACTACAACGGAGGCAAGGCTTCTTTCAGCGACGTCAACGCTTCGGTGACTCATCGCATCAACGACCGCAACAGCATTCACGCCTATGCATATTGGTCGCGCGACGGTTTCTCCTTCGACCGCGACACCTCCTTCCGCTATTCCAACCTGAATGCCTCGCTGAAGTGGAGAAGTCGTCTTGGTTCTCGCCTTAATCTCACTGCATCAGCCGGTTACGACAGATATGACGCTCGTTTTACCAACGATTTCAACGCCTGGTCCGGATATCGGGTCGACAACAGCGTCGGACAGATTTTCGGCAAGGCTCTGTTCCGCTATGCACTAGCAGAAGCGCACAATCTGTCTTTCGGAGCGGATGCGATTTGGTACGACCTGCATCCCGGCACCATTTCCGGGCTCGCGGAGGATACTTTCATCGAGCAGCGCAGCCTTGCCGTGCAGAACGCCCTTGAGCCGTCGCTTTTCGTGAGCGACAGCTGGAACGTAACTCCCAAGTTCCTCATTGAAGGAGGCATCCGCGTAAGCAGCCTGCTCGCCCTCAGGCCCTCCAAGTTCTATGCGAATCCCGAATTCAGGCTTTCCGGCAAGTACTCCTTCCTGGACAATCTGTCGGTAAAGGCCGGCTTCAATACGATGAGCCAGTACGTACATCTCATCTCCAACACTTCGTCCATTTCACCCATAGACACATGGCAGTTGTCCGGCGAAAAAATCCGCCCTCAGACGGGCTGGCAGGCGGCTGCAGGCCTCTATTGGACCGTAGGCGGCGTGGACCTTACGCTGGAGGGTTATTACAAGAAGACCGAGCACTACCTTGACTACAAGTCGGGTGCGGTACTGCTGATGAACGAAAACCTTGCCGACGACCTTGTCGAGACCCGCGGCAGGGCGTACGGCGTGGAGCTGATGGCAAAGAAGACCACCGGCAAGCTTACAGGCTGGCTGTCATATACTTACTCGCGCACTTTCCTGCAGGAAATGCTCGACCGCGGGGTTGAGACCATAAACGGCGGAGCCTGGTACAACGCTCCCCACGACAAGCCGCACGACGTGAAGCTTGTGGCAAACTACAAGTTCACCCACCGCTATTCCATGTCGGTCAACCTCGATTATGCCACCGGACGTCCTGTCACCCTTCCCGTGGGCTATTACTACTACGGCGGGGGCTGGCGCCTGGCCTATTCGGGGCGCAACAATTACCGCATTCCCGATTACTTCCGGCTCGACCTTGCATTCAACATAGAACCCGGGCACTACCTGCGCCAGCTCACCCACATGTCGTGGACGCTCGGCGTCTACAACGTCACCGGACGCAAGAACGCCTATTCTGTGTTCTTCACCTCCGATGAAGGGCGCTACATCAAGGGGCACATGCTGTCTGTATTCGCGGTCCCCATTCCTTATATCAACCTTAATCTCAAATTCTGATGGCAACGAACAGTATCATACGACTTGCGGCTGCCGCCGCCCTGCTGCTTGCTGCCGCAGGATGCGTCTATCCCTTCGACCCGGGTATCGAAACCGCAGACGACAGGCTTGTGGTCGAAGGCGGAATCCATATCGGGACGGTCAGCAGCTTCAGTTTTTCCCGCGTGCTGCCCTTCACTGCGGATGAGGACTACTCTCCCTCGCCTGTGAATATTAGCGCTTATCTCGAAACGGACGGCGGGTTGAGGATAGAAGGGGAGAGGGAAGGCGACAATTCCGGAAACCTGAGTTTCGACACCGCTTCCGCTCCTGCGGACCAGCGCTACCGGCTGCACTTCACCGAGCAGATTACCGGACGCGAGTACGAGTCCGACTGGATCGACGTCAGCCCGGCCCCTCAGATAGACGAGCTCCGCTACATACTCGACAGTGGACGTCACGAGCTCAATGTAGCTCTGAGCATGCACTGCCAGGGCCAGAGCCACTTCCGCTGGTATTACGAAGAGACCTGGGAGTTTCATTCTCCGCTGTGGGCCTCCCATTATTATGACAGATCCAAACAGTTCAGCGTACTTGGTGAATACCAGCCGCTTATGGCATTCCTCAAGTTTGAGGGCGGGGAGAACAATTATTATTGCTGGCGCAGCCAGAGGTCTCCGTCCATCAAGATTTTCTCCACCGCCGATCAGGTGGACGACCGCTTCACCGACCTGGAGTTCCACCGGGTGCCAAGCTCGGACGCCAGGCTTGCGATAGTCTACAAGCTGACGGTGTATCTTGAGTCCATGAGCGAGTACGCCTACCGCTACTGGCGCAACATCGAGGAGAACACCGAAAACCAGGGCTCGATTTTCTCGCCCACTCCCAGCCAGGTCGCTGGCAACATCCATTGCATCTCCGACCCTTCACTGGAGGTGCTCGGATACATATCGGCATCCCATCAGGCCGTAGCCGAGATGTACTATGTCAACAAGGACGAGAATTTCTTTGACGGTAAGGAAATCGACTGGCGTACGGTAGAAGTCGTTGACGTTTACGACCCCGAGGAGTTCCTTTATATGGACCTCAGGGGCTATGCCCCATATACCTTCGACCCCGGCGAGATGGGAGGAGGTTCTCCCACCTGGAAGTGGGCTCCCAGATGGTGCGTGGACTGCCGCGCGACCGGGGGCAGCAAGGAAAAACCCAAGGGCTGGCCAAACAATGACATATAGAGTATGAAAACGGCAAGAACAATCATCTCCGCTCTCCTGTCGCTTCTGGCCGTCCTCCCGCTGCATGCGGACGGGCGCCTTCGGGAGAGGGTTTACATATCCACCGACCGCGACGTGTACGTCAGCGGTGACCGCGTGTGGATGTCGGCATTCTGCGTCGACGCCTCCACCGGGGAACTGTCATCTTTCAGCAGGACCGCCTACCTGGAGGTCCACGGCGCCGGCTCTGTTGCCGTTACGGCGCGAATCGCGCTTGACGGGGGCCGTGGCGCCGGCCTTCTGACGCTTCCCACTACATTGCCCACGGGCAATTACAGGATAATTGCCTACACGGCGCTCCAGGCTTCGGAGAAAGGGCTGGACGCAACTGCCGGAGGGCATACGATATCGGTTTTCAATACGCTCAGCA
>CAMOGR010000048.1 GCA_946614205.1 uncultured Bacteroidales bacterium
CGGCATGCCGTCCGCCGCGGCGGGGACGCCCTGCGGCGCCCTGCTGCATGCCGACAGGAAAAGCAATGCGGACAATATGTACGGCAGGCGTTTCATGACTGTCAAAGATATGGTTTTTTTCACAAAAAAAGAGTGGCCTCTCGGTCACTCTTTGGATTTTCATTCGGGTGTGCCCTATGCAAGTTTCTCTGCGACTTTGTCACATGCATCCTTGACAGTGGCAATGGTGCTGGTTTCTTCATCGGGAATCTTGATGCCGAAAACACGCTCGAACTCCATGAGGAGCTCTACGGTGTCGAGAGAGTCAGCGCCAAGGTCGTTGGTGAAGTTAGCGGAAAGGGTAACCTCAGAAGGAGCAACGCCGAGCTTGTCGACGATGATGTCCTGAACCTTTTTTACGATTTCTTCGTATTCCATAACAAAATATTTGGTTTATTAATTAGTACTTTTTCAAACACAGCGGACAAAGGTAGGTATAATTATTCGGATTTGCAACCCGGCACTTAATTCACGAAAATGTCGTTATGCGCCAGACCGTCGATGCTGGAGTATTTTGTCATGCGGTCCACTTCGTCTTCGGTTATCCAGTAAGGGATGCTGTAGAGGCCTTTCCAAAGGACACATCCGTTCTGCTTGACGGATACGCCGCCAATTTCGGAAGACGGCTCGCACAAGCCGAGCATGAACAGATTGCCCTGGAACTCGCAAACACTGTAAATCCTGAGTTCATTGTCTCCGGACGCCCTTGCATAAACCGGCACCTGGATACCGTTCTTGTAAACAAGCGGCCTGGAAGTCATTTCACCTCCCCATGGATCCTGATAGCTTACGGCTATATAGTATATGTCGTCTCCCGACTGCACTATATGCTCCACCCTGCTCTGGTTGCCGTTCAGATAATAAGCATAATATATCAATTCCGGCACGTCATCGACCCATACGTACGACGAACCGGCGATGCAGCCTCCGGCGTAAACCACACCGTCCTTGACGTCGATGCAGTAAACCTTGTTGAGCGGCCCGGGTTCTTCGGTAAGTATATGTTCATCCGACATTCCGTCCACCCAGTAGGCGGCGTGTATCTTTGAATAGGAGTCATCTCCCAGGTACTTGCTGCCGCCCATGTAAATGTGACCGTCATATACTGTCCAGCAGCCTATGCTGCGGTCCGACATGTAGGGCACCGTGAGCACCGGCTCCCAGTTCTTGAGGAAGACCTGCGAACCGTCGTCGGTAAATGCAGACACGTACATGTCGGAGCCGACAATCTTGATGGTACCGAGGGATGTATAGGCCGGCATGAGGTTGAGCACGTTGTCTTTCCAGTAGCAGGCCGTCTGGACGCCTCCGTTCCTGCAGGTCCCGGTCACATAGACGCTGCCGCCGAATACAACGACTGATGAGGCTCCGTTGCCGAACTGTGTGGGAGTCGGGAGCGTGATGAACTCGTCGTTATGGTGCAACATGGCCAGCGAGTACTCATTGGAATCCTCAGTCCAGGTGCGCGTGACCGCATAATAATAGTTTGTAGGCTCCACCATGGCGGGCGCCGCTACGGTTACGGTACAGGTTGCCGTAAGGTCGCCGCCGGACAGGCTGTTGGACGCCTTGAGGGTAATGACTGCGGCCCCTATTCCGTTGGCGGTAACTTTACCGTCTTCACTCACCAAGGCTACACCGCTGTCCGAAGAAGACCATGAGAAAGTGACGTCCGTAGCGTCGCCGGGGACGAACACTGCGGCAAGCCGGGTGGTGTCGCCCGGCGTGAGCGAGACGGCCTCGGGATTGACTGACACGCCCGTAAGAGCCACGCGGGTGTCGTTCATCTGCACGACTGGAATGGTGACGGAAGTGTAGTCGTTGCGGAGAATTATGGATGCGGACCTGGGAACGGTACCGTCGTTCTGGCGGGCGTAAACGGAGAGATAGTTATCGCCGGCGGGTCCTGTGACTTTCCGGTATTCGTAATTCAGATAGAGCCAGCCTTCACCTCCGACGATCTCGGCCTCCCAGAACTCGGGGACGCTGAAGTTGATGGACGGATAGTTGTAATTGTAATCGAGCTGCAGCCCGGTCACGGCGTCGAATCCGGAGTCAAAGACGAATGCGGCGCTGGAGGCATCCACGGCGGACTCCACTGCCGATGCCATATTTACGGTGAATGCGCAGACCTTGCCCTCTTCGAACACCAGAGGGTCGCCGGAAACGGTAACGGTACGGGTGTAGCGCTTGTTGTCTACAGTGTTGACTGTCAGAGTGAAAGTCTCTCCCGCCTGGATTGTCAGAGGCCAGCAGCACAGCCAGGCGTCCAGACCGTTTGCAGGGACGGACTGCCCTTTATAAGAAAGCTTGACCGGAGCGTCGGTCTTGCCGTAAACATCGTAGCGTTCACCTTCGGCCAGATTGACATCGGCGTTCCCGCTGAAGAATTTGCCGTCTGCGGAAAAGACCACGCTCAGCACATCGGCGCCCGACGGCAGGTTCTTGATATGGATACGTCCCAGGGACGCAAGCCTGCGAAAGTTGAAATCCAAACTGGCGGGAATCTCGTCGAAGGTGCGGAGCTGCGCAAGCAGGACGTCACCTGCAGGGTCGAAGCTGTCCGGAGCCGGATACTGCAGGGCCGGCATACTAACCTGCTGATATTCGTAAGAATATGGATTAGGTACGGCCTCGGCGGGATAGATGGCAGTATAATAATAGGGGCCGGTGGCGGGAATATCTTCCTTGCCGCCCTTGTCCTTGTCGGAGCCTGAGCCTCCGAAGGTGACGTCGAAGGTCATGGTCTTGCCGCCGTCTGCAGAAACTCCTTCTTCGCTGACGGCATAAACCCCGTTGTAGCCCTTGCCGCCGCTGACCAGCTGCCATACGACGAGCCTCTCATGGTCTCCCCAGAGCAGGGTCTTCTCGTCGGCGTTGATTATGGTGCGGGATTCCACTTCCCCGGCCGTTATATGAATGGTATAAGGTTCCTGAATTGTCTGCGGTACAATGTCCTCGGTACGCTCGACTGTGCAAGAGAATAGTACGATGAGGCACAGGCTCAACAATGATGCAATCTTTTTCATAGCCGTAATCATTAGAATTCCCTTTCGCCTTCGCCGCCAAAGTCCCAAAAGTCGTCACCGGTGTTGCCTGGCGCGTTGACGTCACCGGGAGAGAGGCATACAATGAATTCCGGAAGCAGGTCCGAGTACTCCTGAACTGGTGCCGAGTAGCACTTCTTTGAATCCG
>CAMOGR010000049.1 GCA_946614205.1 uncultured Bacteroidales bacterium
CCCTGGAGGACGACGACGTGTTTACCCACGACTGGAATACCCACGTGGTCAATCCGTATCGCGAGCGTCTCGACAGCATACCATACAGGGTGACAATCTGCCTCGTCGACTCCGTCAGCCGCTTCGTCTGTCCCTATCAGCGCAAGGTATTTTCCCGCTTCGGCATACGTCACGGCAGGCGCCATACGGGAGCCGACATCCCTTATCCCCACGGAACACCGGTGCTGTGCGCATTCGACGGCCGCGTGCGCCTGGCCGAACGCCACAAGGGCTACGGCAACCTGATAATCATCCGCCACGAAAACGGCCTGGAGACATTCTATGGCCATCTTTCGCGTATCGACGTGAAGCCCGGCGACTGGGTTCATGCCGGCGACCAGATAGCCCTCGGAGGCTCCACAGGCCGTTCTTCCGGCCCGCATCTGCACTTCGAGACCCGCTACAAGGGCAATGCCTTCGACCCTGAGTGGATAGTCGATTTCGAGAATGGCAAGCTCCGCAAGAACGCCTTCGTGCTGCGCCGCAGCTACCTGTCAGCTTACAGCAAGTACGTCCCCGAATCCATCGACGAAGAGGAGGAGCAGTACATGAGCGAGGAGCAGATTCTGGCCGAGGAGGAACGCATCGCCAAGGAGCGTGCGGCCATGAAGTACCATACCATCAAGTCCGGCGATACCCTTTCCGGCATTGCCCACAGGTATGGCACCACCGTTTCGAGGATTTGCTCTCTCAACCAGAACCTCAAGCCTACCACCGTCCTCAGGCTGGGGCGTAAGATAAGGGTGAAGTAATGACCAAACGCCTCTACATAGAGACCTACGGCTGCCAGATGAACGTCGCCGACACCGAGGTCGTCTTTTCCATACTCGCCTCCCACGGATACGAGCGCACGGGCGACATAAACGAAGCCGACGTCATTCTGGTCAACACCTGCTCGGTGCGCGACAATGCCGAGCAGCGCATACTAGGCCGTCTGGAGCAGTTCAACATCCAGCGCAGGCAGCGCCCCGGGGTGCTTGTCGGAGTGCTGGGATGTATGGCGGAACGTCTCAAGGAGAGCTTGCTCGAGTCGGGCAAGGTAGACATCGTCGCAGGTCCCGACGCTTACCGTTCACTGCCTGTCATGCTGCAGAACGCGGGCCCCGGTGCGCCCCAGATCAACGTGCTCCTCTCAAGGGACGAGACGTACGGCGACATCGTTCCCGTGCGTCTGGATTCCAATGGAGTGTCTGCCTTCATCTCTATCATGAGGGGCTGCAACAACGTCTGCTCCTACTGCGTGGTGCCTTTCACCCGGGGGGCGGAACGCAGCCGCGACTTTCACTCCATAGTGCGCGAGGCTTGCGAATGCGAGCGGAAGGGCTACAAGGAAGTCACCCTCCTCGGACAGAACGTAGATTCCTATTCTTACGGGGATTGCAGTTTCGCCGGCCTGCTTACCATGGTCGCCGAAAGCTGCCCCGGTCTCAGGATACGCTTCTCGACATCCAACCCCCAGGACATTTCCGACGAGGTGCTCCGGGCCATGGCCTCCCACGACAACATCTGCCACCATATCCATCTGCCGGTGCAGTCCGGCTCTGACCGTATCCTGGAAAAGATGCGCCGCCGCTATACCCGCGAATGGTATCTTGACAGGGTCCGGGCCATAAAGCGGTACATGCCCGACTGCGCCATCTCCACCGACGTCATTGCGGGGTTTTGTTCCGAGACCGAAGAAGACCATGCGCTGACGCTGTCCCTCTTCGAGGAAGTGCGTTTCGACGCTGCGTTCATGTTTTATTATTCCGAACGTCCCGGTACGCTTGCCGCGCGCAAATATCCCGACGACGTGCCACTGGACGTCAAGACCCGCCGTCTCGAAGAGATTATCGCCCTGCAGAACCGCCTCTCGCTCGAGAGCAACCTCTCCGACGTGGGCAAGACATTCCGGGTGCTCGTCGAGGGGCCGTCCAAGAGAGACCCCGCCCAGCTCTGCGGACGTGCAGGCACGGGCAAGATGTGCGTCTGGACAGACAACGGACACCGCGCCGGCGACTTCGTGGACGTACGTGTCACCGGATGCACCCAGGCCACGCTCTTCTGCGAACTGGCCTGAGGGGCTCAGGCCTCCTTGCTTTCCCCGCCCCTCCGGCTGAAGTGCCCTCAAAAGGCAGTTCGTAAGGGCAAATGCCTTTTGAGGGCACTTCGCCCTCCGGTGCTATCCTTTAACGTTGTTAGTCTTTTCTATAGCACAATTTTTCGTTTGCTCAAAATAATATCTTAATCCGGAAGGTAAATTTTGCCCATTAAGAATTGAAGAAACTTTTTGGCGAATAACTCCGTTGATCTGGTATATACTTCCGCTGGCTATAACGTCGCTGACCTCTTTCGCTGCGAAACCGGAAGCATACAGGGCGCATAATCCGATTTCTTCTGAGTTGAGTCCGCATTCTGCCAGGCTTGAGATGAATGCCGGAAATGATATCGAGTATAAAAACCCAATATTTCTAAGCATTTCGACGTTATCCCTTTGAAGTTTTGCTAAATCATTCCTCTTGAAATGCTTCATCGGCCTTTGTTGGAAGAATGGAGATAGAGCAGTCAGCCTTTTGACACAAGCGTCTTTAATTGTAGAATCAGAGCCACTCCCTCTATCAACCATCTGCCGTATAAACTCATAGTCGCTTCTGGCTTCTTCAAGGGTCTTGTCATATTCTTTTTTTCTTTTCCGCAGTACAAATGC
>CAMOGR010000050.1 GCA_946614205.1 uncultured Bacteroidales bacterium
CTTCGGAAGCCTGTTCGTAAGGGCCAAAGCCTTCCGAAGGCACTCCACCCTCCGGAACTGCCGCCGCTGCACCTTCAGGGATCGCTTTGGGCCTTGGCAGGTCCCGTCTCGCCATCACCACCCCAGTGGCCTACGCCATGACCCGTCGAAACGAAGAAAGTGCTGCCAACGTGCCATTTTTCTGCCCGTTAGCGGCATTTCTGCCCTTTTTTGCTGCCAACGTGCAAGTTTTCAGCACGTTGGCAGCACTCGACGAATATGGTCATACTACGGTACCGCACATCTATTCGGCGACAAAGGCCTCAAGTCCCGAGTGCAATAAGAACAGCCGATTGTCAACAAGCGGCTGCCACACGTATCGGTTCTAACTCTAAAGTTATTCAACCTCAACGCAATAGATGGTAGCACCTGCACCAACGCCAGAATTAATTACGAAGATAAGTATCACTAGCAAGGATAACGCAAGACTCAGCGTCGGCATCGACAATGCTGGAGGCAAAACTATCTCCTGAGCCACAAACAATGATTCTGATTCAAACCGTTGATTTACTCATTCCTTGACTTCAAAACAAGAATTATTTCATTCTTTTACACAAATATTCAACAATAAATTTCTATAAGTTTCAAAAGCGATTTATATTTGCATAAAAAGCATTATCATGGCACTGGAAACCTACCCTTGCGAGAACTGCAGGTTCCGCGCAAAATATGACGAGAATCCCAAATCGGTCCTTGGCCGGTTCTGGCGCTGGCACATCAACTTCTGCCCCGGCTGGAAGAACTTCTTCACCCATCAGGACGAGCAGACAAAGGCCGAACTGAGGGCGAAGTACAATTTCAACAAATACCAGTAGGAAGTGCGCGCAGTCATCCAACGCGTTTCTTCCGCTTCCGTCACCATCGACGGTGCAGTCCGCTCCGCAATCGGTCCCGGGCTGCTGATTCTCCTGGGCATAGGGCACGAGGACGGCGCCGAAGACATAGACTGGCTGGTACGCAAGATTGCCGGCCTGCGCATTTTCAATGATGCGGACGGAGTTATGAACCGCAGCATCACGGGTACCGGAGGCGAAGCTCTTGTAGTGAGCCAGTTCACCCTCATGGCCTCAACCCGCAAAGGCAACCGGCCTTCATACACCGGAGCCGCGGGCCACGCTCTTGCCATCCCGCTCTACGGGCAATTCTGTGAGGCCCTGTCGGCAGCCATCGGCCGCCCCGTGGCCACGGGAGAGTTCGGCGCAGACATGAAGGTCGCCCTTATCAACGACGGCCCCGTCACCATCTGCATCGACACCAGGAACAGGAAGTAATCAAAAAGAATCGCTAAATTTGCAAAAAAATCATGGCCGAACAGAGTAACTTCATAGACTACGTCAAGATATACTGCGCCAGCGGGCACGGCGGTGCCGGGTCGGCGCACCTGCACAGGGCGAAATACATCCCCAAAGGCGGCCCAGACGGGGGTGACGGCGGACGCGGAGGACATATCATCCTGCGTGCGAACGCCCAGTTCTGGACGCTAATCCACCTGAAATACCGCAAGCACATAAAGGCTGACGACGGCCAGAAAGGCGGCGCAGCGCTATGCAAGGGCAAGAACGGCGCCGACATAGTGCTCGACGTACCCGTAGGCACCGTCGTTAAGGACGCAGAGACCGACGAAGTGCTCTTCGACCTCACCGAAGACGGACAGGAGCGCATCCTTTGCCGCGGCGGCAAGGGCGGACTTGGGAACAACAACTTCAAGAGCGCCACGAACCAGACGCCCCGGTATTCCCAACCCGGAGAGGACGGGGAGGAGGGAGTCTACATCCTGGAACTCAAACTGCTTGCCGACGTCGGCCTGGTCGGATTCCCCAATGCCGGCAAGTCGACCCTGCTGAGCAGCATCACTTCGGCAAAGCCCAAAATCGCCTCCTACGCATTCACCACGCTCGAGCCCAACCTCGGAATTGTGCGCTACTACGACGACAGGTCATTCGTAATGGCCGACATCCCGGGCATCATTGAAGGAGCCCACGAGGGCAAGGGCATAGGCACACGTTTTCTCAGACACATTGAGCGCAACTCGGTCCTGCTGTTCATGGTGAGCTGCGAAGAGGACGACATAGCAGCAAGCTACAAGACTCTGTTGCAGGAGCTTAAGCTATACAACCCGGAGCTTCTCTCCAAGCAGCGGGTGCTCGCGGTCACCAAGTGCGACCTCATAGACGCCGACATAGAGAAGGAGCTTTCCAAGCACCTTCCAAGGCGCATCCCCCACGTATTCATCTCCTCCGCCAGCGGAGAGGGCCTGGACAAGCTGAAAGACAAGCTATGGGAAGCTTTGCAGCAGCAGTAGAGCTCATTGACAGGGAGCTTACCCTCTCGCTCAACAGCCTCCACTCCCCCGTCACCGACGCATTCTGGCAACTGATGACCGGCCGCCCGGCCACTTTCGCCCTGTTCGCTGTCGTGGCCGTCGTGCTTCTTAAGCGCCTGGGTTGGAAGAAAGGGCTCATCATAATCGCCTCATGTCTGCTCTGCGTCGCCGTCTGCGACCAGTTTTCAAACATCGTAAAGGCCGCAACGCATCGTCTTCGTCCCGTCAACGACCCGCAGATGCTCGTCGCCGGCCTCCACGTGCTCGAAGAGCCGGGCAACATGTACGGATTCTTCTCAGCACACGCGGCAAATGTGCTTGGAGTGGCGGTCTGTTCACTGATGGGCTTCAGGAACGACAAAAGCCGCAGCTACAGGAGCTACGGCATCTTCGTCATCGTTTGGGCCGTCCTTGTGGGAATCAGCCGCATTTTCGTGGGCAAGCATTTCCTCGGCGACGTACTTACCGGCTTTGCGGTGGGGCTGCTGGCAGCCCTTGCCTGCGGAATGCTGGCGCGACTCGTCCTTCGCGGGCTAAAGCTCGGGTAGGACTTTTTCCATTTCAATACCCCTCGACCCCTTGACCAGCACGGTGGTTCCGCTGACGGGACTGGTGTGCAGAAACGCCGCGAGGGATTCTGACGTATCGAATGAGATAAACTCACTTACTCCTGTCTCTTTCAATGCTTTGGAGAACTCCTCCCCTACCAGCATAGCGGGTATGCCCTCCTCGAGCAGGAGGCGCACGATGCGCACATGTTCCTGTACCGATTCGGCACCGAGCTCACGCATGTCGCCAAGCAGGGCGAGCTTGACCGGAGCCTGCACGGAAGCGAAATTCTGCAATGCCGCAGCCATGGAGGACGGATTGGCGTTGTATGCATCCACAATGAGGGTGTTCCGCCCGGTGACCACCATCTGCGAGCGCTGATTGGACGGCACGAAGGCCTCGATGGCCGCGGCGGCATCGGCACGGGGGACCCCGAAATAATCACCGACAGCAATGGCGGCAAGCACGTTGGCGGCATTGTAAGCCCCGACAAGATGCGTGCTTATGACATGGTCTCCCAGCCTCAGGCGAAGGAAAGGAGCTTCGGCCGTAGCCGGCAGCACCTCCGCGCCCTGGTAGAGAACACCGTAACCGAAGGTGTGACAATGCTCCCGGGAAGCCATTTCGCGAAGGTCCCGGTCGTCTTCGTTGAGAAAAATCACGCATCCCCCGTTAGCCCCGAGCCAGCGGTACAGCGCCCCTTTGGCTTGCTTTACGCCTTCGAAGCTTCCGAACCCAAGAAGGTGGGCGCGCCCCACATTCGTGATAAGGCCATAGTCGGGCCTGCTGACCTTAACCAGTTTCTCGATGTCATCCGGATGATTTGCTCCCATCTCGATGACGGCGATTTCGGTGTCCGGGGTGATGGACAACAGGCTGAGAGGCACACCGATGTCGTTGTTGAGGTTGCCCTGGGTAGCGGTCACGCGGAACTTGCGGGACAGCACGGCGGCTATCAGATTCTTTGTGGTGGTCTTGCCGTTGGTGCCGGTAAGCCCGATTACGGGAAGATTCCCTCCGCGAACATGCGTACGATGCCATACGGCAAGGTCACGGAGCGTCGCAAGAGGGTCAGGCACACGGATAAGACGCTGATTGTCAGGCAGCGGCGCGTCATCGTTGACAACTGCCCATGACGCTCCGGCCTCGAGAGCCCTGAGCGCATAGTCGTTGCCGTCGAAATTCTCTCCCCTCAGGGCGAAGAACAATTCCCCGCCCTTGACTGCACGGCTGTCGGTAGTCACACGGCAGCCGCAGTCGCAGTATTTCTTATATAATTCTTTCATTTCGTTCCTGTACTTCCGAAACCTCCTTCACCACGGGCAGACTCCTCGAGCCGCTCCGTCTCTTCCCACTCTATCACCTCATGCCGGGCAAGGACAAGCTGCGCAATCCGCTCGCCTCGCTCGATAGTAAAGGGGGTGTCGGACAGGTTGACCAGTATCACGCAGACCTCGCCGCGATAGTCGGCGTCGATGGTCCCGGGGGCGTTGAGCACCGTGATGCCCTTCTTGGCGGCAAGGCCGCTGCGGGGGCGCACCTGAACCTCATAGCCGGCGGGAATCTCCAGGAAGAGGCCCGTGGGAACCACTGCACGGCCAAGTGGCGCAAGCACGATGGGCTCGGCATTGGCGGCGCGGACATCGAGCCCGGCCGCGAACTCAGTGGCGTATCCGGGCAACGGACCGCCGCTACGGTTTATCACTTTAACCTTCATGCAGCCTTCGCCTTCTTCTGGGGGTCTTTGAACAACACCATGAACAGCAGGCCGACAACGAGGGCGTAACCGGCGAATATATACCAAGCAACGGGCCATTTCGCAGGGTCCTCAAAGACGCCCACCGCGTCTACGACCGCACCTGCAGCAAGTGTTCCGAACGTAGCACCCAATCCATTGGTCATCAACATGAATACACCCTGTGCGCTGGAGCGGATATCAGGAGTGGTATTCTGCTCTACATACAGGGAGCCAGAGATGTTGAAGAAGTCGAATGCGACGCCGTATACTATGCAGCTAAGGATGAACAGGAGCACCCCGGGCATGGCCGGATTGCCTGCCCCGAAGAAGCCGAAGCGGAACACCCATGCGAACATGGCGATGAGCATGACCTTCTTGATGCCGAACTTCTTCATGAAGAAAGGAATGAGAAGGATGCACAGCGTCTCGGACGCCTGGGAGATTGCGATGAGGGCGTTGGAGTTCTTGACGGCGAAGGTGCCGGCATATTCAGGATTGGCCGCGAACGAACCCAGGAAGGTATTGGCGTAGCCGTTGGTAATCTGCAGGGAGGCTCCGAGGAGCATGGAGAAGATGAAGAAGATGGCGAACTGGCTATCCTTGAACAGGGAGAATGCCTTGAGGCCAAGGGCGTCGGAGAGGGACTGACCTTCGACATTTTTGTTGACGGGGCAGGCCGGCATGGTAAGCGCATAGGCGCAGAGCACCAGCGACAGGATGCCGGACGACAGCAGCTGGGTGTAGCTGTCCTGCATGGCGACGCCGTCAATCTTGAGGAAGTTGGTGAGCAGCATGCTGCAGATGAAACCTACCGTACCGAACACACGGATGGGCGGGAATGCCTGGACGGGGTCCATGCCCTCTTTGCCCAATGCGTTGTATGCCACAGAGTTGGCAATGGCGATGGTGGGCATGAAGAAAGCCACGCTGATGCTGTACATGATGAACAGCGGAGCGAATGCCACCGCGGCTCCGGCGTTCATGCAGTACAGGCCGGCGCCGATCATGGCGATGCCGGCGATGCCGTGGCAGAGCGACAGCACCTTCTGGGCCTGGATTTTCCGGTCGGCCACTATGCCCATGAGTGCGGGCATGAAGATGGACACTATGCCCTGCATGGCGAAGAACCACTTGATCTGAGAGCCCAGTCCATTGTTGCCGAGATAACGTCCGAGCGACGTGAGATAAGCCCCCCAAACGGCGAACTCGAGAAAGTTCATCAGGATGAGCTTGACGGTGATGGGTTTGATTTTCATCTGTATTGTGTTATTGGTTAATTACACGCACGTAATCCTGCCAAATATACGAATTTTTTCAGTAACTTTGCCCCCGCTGCCCAGTAAAACGAACGAAATGATAAAATTCACCAAGACGGCTTCAGACCCGGGTTCCAGGGCCCGTACGGGGGTGCTTTCTACCGCCCACGGGGAGATTCGCACGCCCATCTTCATGCCAGTAGGCACTGTGGGTTCCGTTAAAGGCGTATACCACAGGGACCTCGAGCAGGACATCCGGGCGGAAATCATCCTGGGCAACACCTACCACCTGTACCTCCGCCCCGGCCTGGACACGCTGCGCGCCGCCGGAGGCCTGCACCGCTTCGAGCACTGGGACCGCCCCATCCTGACCGACAGCGGCGGATTCCAGGTTTTCAGCCTGAGCAAGATCCGCAAGATTACTCCCGAAGGCTGCAGGTTCTCCTCGCACATAGACGGCTCGCGCCACATGTTCACCCCGGAGAACAACGTAGACACCCAGCGCATCATAGGAGCCGATATAATGATGGCTCTCGACGAGTGCTGCCCCGGAGACGCCGACAGGACGTATGCTACTAAGTCACTCAGACTTACACAAGGTTGGCTGGAGCGTTACTCCAAGCGATTTGAGGAAACGGAGCCGCTGTACGGATACCCCCAGACCTTCTTCCCCATCATACAGGGATGCACCTATCCCGACCTTCGCGTCGAGGCCGCGGAGCATGCACTGGAGTTCTCGCAGGCAGGCATTGCCATCGGCGGCCTTGCCGTAGGTGAACCCACCGAGGTGATGTACGAGATGCTCGAGGTCCTCGACCCTGTGATTCCCCAGGACAGAGCCCGTTACCTCATGGGCGTCGGCACACCCGCCAATATCCTCGAGGGGATAGCGAGGGGCGTGGACATGTTCGACTGCGTGATGCCCACCCGCAACGCCCGCAACGGCATGCTCTTCACCTGGGAGGGAGCGATGAACATGCGCAACGCCAAGTGGGCCGACGATTTCTCCCCCATCGATCCCAACGGCACGTCATTTGTGGACCAATATTATTCGAAGGCATACCTGCACCACCTTTTCATAGCAGGCGAAATGTTCGCCGCAATGCTTGCCAGCGAGCACAATCTCGCCTTCTATCTGGACCTTGTGCGCCAGGCGCGGGCCCATATAGAGGAGGGAGACTTCGCGCAATGGAAAAACGCAGTCGCAGGACGCCTGAGCCAGAGAATCTGAGATGAGCCTGAAGCCCAAAATACTCGACCGCTACATAGTGAAGAAGTTCCTTACGACCTTCCTCATCGCCCTGCTGGTCGTCATCCTGCTCGTCATAATCTTCGACATTTCGGAGAAGATAGAGAACTTCGTGGAGCACGAGGTTCCCCTGAAGAGCATCATACTGGACTACTACGTCAACTTCATTCCATACTTCATAAACATGTTCTCGCCGCTGTTCGTGTTCATAACCGTGATATTCTTCACGTCGCGCATGGCGGCCAACTCGGAGATAATCGCCATACTGTCCGGCGGCGTGAGCTACCACAGGATGATGGTTCCGTACATGTTCTCGGCAGCCGTCATCGCCCTTCTGTCGCTCGGGCTCAACCTATACATAATACCCCGCTCGAACGCCTCAAGGGTCGATTTTGAGACCAAATACGTAGACCAGTCCTATACCAAATACAGCCGCAACAACGTCCATTACCAGATAGCTCCGGGCCAGTTCGTGTACGTGCAGACCTTCAGTGCATACAACAACACGGCATACAAGTTCACACTGGAGACCATCGAGGACAACAAGCTGGTATCCAAGCTTTCGGCCGAATCGGCCACATGGGACAGCACATTCGGCGGCTGGCACCTGCGCCGCTACTTCATCCGCGACTACACAAAGGGACTCGAGGACCATGTGCAGACCGGGGAGACGAAGGATACCGTAATCGCCCTCAAGCTGAGCGATTTCTACCGCAACCAGAAGACCGTGGAGACACTTACCCGGGGCGAACTCAACGCCCTCATCGACACCCAGAACATGCGCGGCGACGCCAACGTGATGTACGCTCTCATTGAAAAGAACAAGCGCTACACGCTGCCGTTCTCGGCCTTCATCCTCACCATCATGGCCGTCTCCCTCACCTCCCGCAAGAAGAGGGGCGGAATAGGCTTCAACCTCGCCCTCGGAATAGGTCTCGCCTTCCTGTACATACTGTTCCTGAGGTTCAGCGAAATGTTCGTTTTCACCGGCACCCTGCCCGCCGCCCTGGCGATGTGGCTGCCCAACATAGTTTACACGATTATAGCGGCAGTTTTGTACAAATTAGCCCCGAAATAGCCCATGTAACAAAAAAGTTAAGATGTAAAACTTCTTTGTTACATACCCTAATACAGAGACCGTTGCAAGCGCAGCGGTCTTTTTGTTTTGCATTTCGAAAGCAATCAAAACCGACAAAAGCAAACGAAACGGAAATAACGTTCGCGCGCGTTCCTACTTATATAAAATTACTTTTTTTCCCTATCTTTACAGCCCCTTAGAAGGGATATCATACTTACCACTTAATAACACAACTAATGAAGCACCATCTTCTTTCCTGCCTATGTGCCATTGCAGCCCTGCTTGCGCTGTCGGCGGCACATTCCCCGGAAGCGTCCGCACAGGATGGAGGCAAACTCACCGTCACCGGCGTCGTAACCGACGAACTCGGTGAACCGATGATCGGAGCCGGCATCCTCGTGAAGAACACGGTCAACGGTGCCATCACCAACCTCGACGGCGTATACTCCATCACGGTGGACGCCGCAGGCGGAGGCGGCATCCTCATCTTCACCAGCATCGGCTATGCCGACATCGAGGTGCCCGTGAACGGACGGACCGAGATCAACGTCCAGATGAAACTGGACACCGAAGTCCTTGAAGAAGTCGTAGTCGTCGGCTACGGTACGCAGAAACGCGAATCCGTCGTCGGCGCTATCTCCACAGTGGACGTAAACAACATCAAAGTACCGTCAGCCCAGCTGTCTTCCGGTCTCGCCGGCCAGCTCTCAGGCGTCGTCGCCGTACAGCGCAGCGGTCAGCCCGGTTCGAGTTCCGCTGACTTCTACATCCGCGGCGTCTCCTCGTTCCAGGGCACCGTCACTCCCCTCGTCCTCGTGGACGGCGTAGAGAGGGACATCGACCTTGTCGATACCGACGACATCGCATCATTCTCCATCCTCAAGGATGCATCCGCATCAGCCGTGTACGGCGTGCGCGGAGCCAACGGCGTCATCCTCATCACCACCAAGAAGGGCGAGGTGGGCCGTCCCAAAGTCAACGTTCGCGAAGAGACGGGCATCACGCAGCCCCTCATCATGCCGTCTTTCGTTAACTCCGAGCAGTTCGCTACCATGTACAACTGGGCCTCCGGAGAGCAGTACTACAGCCCCGAGGACATCGAGAAGTACCGCACCCACTCCGATCCCGACCTCTACCCCGACGTGAACTGGATCGAGACCATG
>CAMOGR010000051.1 GCA_946614205.1 uncultured Bacteroidales bacterium
AGAGGCTCCGGCCCCGGCTGCTGCAACGGCGGTGGCCCCGAAGGCGGGTGAAAAGTTCCAGTGGGACTGGATGCTTCTGGTTGTGGCTTTGCTGATTACCTGCGCCGATGCGCTGTATTTCTTCTCCCTCAAGGAGCCGGGGGCGCTGCTCAGCGTCATTTCCGTTATCCGCAGAGGGTCGGTGATTGTGACATTCATCTTTGGAGCCATAGTATTCAAAGAGGGCAATATCAAAGAGAAAGGTATTAATATGCTTCTCATGGCGGCCGGAGTCATACTCCTGCTGCTCGGAAGCCAATAGAGCATAACTGTGATGAAGAAAGTATTGTTTACGTGTCTGGCCGTTGCACTTGCCGTTTCCTGCAGCCCCAGGCTCTACAACGTCACGGAGTCGTATCCCGACTCCCATTTCGAGGAACTCCAGGCGATAGTCGACAATCCTTCGACTCCGAAGGACGTCCGTTTCTATTATACCGAAGCGTCGTCTCTCGGCCTGGGCGGAAAGATGTTCAACGATACTCCCAATCCCTATCATCGCATCGACACAGTAATCTACAAGGGGATGACCAAGGGCGAACTTTTCCAGGCCACATGCTCCGCCGGACTCAACGTCACATTCTCCACCAATTCGTCGGCGATAGCTGTCAAGACCAAATGGGGCAAACTCTGGAGCAGCAACTCCACGATGCCCATTGCCTACAGGGGATACGACCTGTATATCAAGGACGGACAGGGAAAATGGAAGTGGGCGGCAGCAGGCGCACCCAGGATGGACAAGAGCGAAGATGAACTAGTTCTGATTAAGAATCTCCCTGAAGGGACCAAGGAGTGCCTGTTGTATCTACCTATATATCAAGAGATTCTGTCCTGCAAGATAGGCGTCGTCGAGGGCTCCGGCATCCACCCCCTGCCCGGGCAGTTCCGAGGCCGCATCCTGTTCCACGGTTCGTCGTACACCCACGGCATCAGCACCAGCCGCGCCGGAATGAGCTACCCCAAGCAGTTCGAACGCGCCACGGGCCTGCAGGTCCTGGGCTTCGGCATGAGCGGCAATAGCAAGCTTCAGCCATATTTCGCCGCAGTGCTTGCCGACGCCGATGCCGACGCCTACGTCTTCGACACCTTCTCGAATCCGGACTGGAAGACCATAAAGGAACGCCTTGTACCCTTCATCGACACCCTCATCGCGGCCCATCCGGGCAAGCCCCTGATTTTCCAGCAGACAATTTACAGGCAGGGCCGCAACTTCAATACGGTCAACGAGGCCCGCGAGAAAGCCAAGCAGGATATGGCGAGTACGATCTTCGATTCCCTTCTCAAGGATCCCAAGTACAAAGACGTATACTTCATCCGCACCGACGCCGACGGCGGCAGCCATGAGTATTCGGTAGACGGAACCCATCCGGACGACCACGGTTACTACCTGTGGTACAAATCGATAGAGAAGCCCATCCTGACCATTCTAGCCAAGTACGGCATACGATGAATACGGAAAAGATTGTCATACTCGATTTCGGATCCCAGGTGACGCAGCTCATAGGCCGCCGCCTGCGGGAACTGAACGTTTATTGCGAGATTTACCCTTACGACAGATTTCCCGTACCCGACGGGAGCGTGAAGGGAGTAATCCTTTCGGGCAGTCCGTGCTCGGTACGTGATGCCAACGCCCCCAGGATAGACATTTCCGGGCTCTGCGGCCGCATCCCGGTTCTGGGAATCTGCTACGGGGCGCAGTACCTTGCGGCCACGCGCGGCGGCACCGTGGCGGCGTCGGATACCAGGGAATACGGACGCGCTACGCTCTCGATAACGGCTGATTCGCCCCTTTTCAAAGGCGTGAGTCCAAATACCCAGGTGTGGATGTCGCACGGGGACACTATTCTCTCCCTGCCACGCACAGCTGAGGTCATAGCCTCCACCGCCGACGTCGTAAACGCTGCATATCAGTTCTCCGGAGAGCCTACCTATGCCGTGCAGTTCCATCCCGAGGTCTACCATACACCGGAAGGCTCGACTATGCTTGCAAACTTTGCATTCGGCATCTGCGGCTGCAAGGGCGACTGGACTCCGGGTTCTTTCATAGATTCCACCGTAGAGGCCCTCAGGAGCCGTATCGGGGAAGGGAAGGTGATACTCGGACTGTCCGGGGGAGTGGACTCGACGGTGGCGGCCGTGCTGCTGCGGCGCGCCGTCGGAGACCGGCTCACCTGCATATTCGTAAACAACGGTCTTCTACGGAAAAACGAGTATGCCGACGTGATGGAGTCATACAGGGACATGGGACTGAACGTGGTCGGGGCAGATGCCGAGGAAGTGTTCCTGAAGGCCCTGAAAGGCGTGAGCGAACCCGAGGCCAAGCGGAAAATCATCGGCAGGGTGTTCGTGGAGACTTTCGAAAGATATGCTTCCGGCATACAGGGCGCCCGTTTCCTTGCCCAGGGGACGATTTACCCCGACGTGATAGAGAGCGCCGGCATTCCTGGCATAGCATCCAAGATAAAGAGCCACCACAATGTGGGCGGCCTGCCGGAAAGGATGAACCTGGAGGTCGTAGAGCCCCTCAGGATGCTGTTCAAGGATGAGGTGCGCCGCGTAGGACGCGCCCTCGGCATTAAGGAGGAACTGATTAACCGCCATCCTTTTCCCGGTCCGTCCCTTGCGATAAGAATAATAGGCGAGGTGACGCCGGAGAAGCTTGCCGTGCTGCGTGAGGCCGACGATATCTTCATCCGCAGTCTGAGGGAATACAAATGCACGGGTTTCCCGTCGGCGGCCGACCCCCGCGTGCCCGCCTCCAACCTTTACGAGGCTATATGGCAGGCCGGAGTCATTCTGCTGCCGGTGAGAAGCGTAGGCGTCATGGGAGACGAACGCACGTACGAGAATCCCGTCGCACTGCGCGCCGTTGTATCTACCGATGCCATGACCGCAGACTGGTTCCCCTTCCCCTGGGATTTCCTGAGGGATGTCTCCAACGAAATAATACGCAAGGTGCGCGGAGTGAAC
>CAMOGR010000052.1 GCA_946614205.1 uncultured Bacteroidales bacterium
GGACATAAACATTACGCCATCCACGACCCTGGGAATGGACATCTCCACCCAGTTCACCCGCAAGAACCAGCCCGGAACGGGACTCGGCAACATCTACAACTACGTGATGCAGATTACTCCGATCGGCTTCCCGAAGGTGTTCAGCGACGGCACCCTCTCCAATCCCGAGACAGGTTCCAACCCCTACAACATGATAAACAACATGGGCTACGCCACCATCAACACGCAGAACGCGCAGACTACCGTAGCCCTCACCCAGGATTTCTCCGAAATCATAACGGAGGGCCTCACGGCCAAGATCCAGGTATCATGGGACGCCCGCACGGCCTCGTCCGTCACCAACGGCATCCTGCCCAGGGTATATTACAAGAAGTGGGATGCTGACGCACAGGACTACGTGTATGTGGCGCAGAACAACACCGCCGGTTACATCAACGTATCCAGCAGCGCACAAAGCGGTTACACCGTACTGAACGTGGAGGCTTCGAGCAATTGGGAACGCACCTTCGGAAGCGCCCACCGCGTAAGCGGAATGCTGCTCTGGTATCTCAGGGACCGCGCCAACACGCACCCCGGCTACGACTACTGGGAGACTTTCCCCCGCAAGAGCCTCGGCATCGCAGGCCGTGCCACATACAGCTACCTCGACCGCTACTTCGCCGAGTTTAACTTCGGATACAACGGCAGCGAGAACTTCGCCCCCGGCCACCGCTTCGGCTTTTTCCCTTCTGCCGCAATAGGTTACATCATCTCCAACGAAAAGTTCTGGGAGCCCATCAAGAGCTGGGTCAGCCTGCTCAAGGTCAAGGCCTCCATAGGAAAGGTGGGCAACGACCAGATCGGCGGCAGCAGGCGCTTCGGATACAACACCACAATGGATATCGAAGGCATAGGCGGATTCAACTGGGGTGAGCGTCAGGCCGCTTACGTGAGCGGAGTCGCCACCGGCGAAATCGGCAACCCGGACATAACTTGGGAAGAGGCCCTGAAGCGCAACGTGGGCGTGGAACTCAATCTGTTCTCGGACGCCCTGAAGTTCCAGCTGGACTACTTCAACGACGTGCGCACCGGCATTTTCCTGCCCAGGGAGTCACTGCCCAGCGCGGTCGGCCTGCGCAAGACGCAGTATATCAACATAGGAGCCATGCAGAACGCCGGATTCGACTTCTCCGCCCAGTTCGACCACACCTTCCCCGGAGGGCTTTCCCTCAGCGCCCGCGGCAACTACACGTTCAACCGCAACAAGCGCCTGTACGACGACAAGCCCAGCCAGGTCTGGGAATACCAGAACACGGCAGGATTTGCCAACGGCCAGCAGAGGGGCCTGATTGCGGAAGGCCTGTTCATGACCCAGGAAGAGATAGACACCTGGCCCAGCCAGTACGGCCGCACCCTGCAGCCCGGCGACATCAAATACCGTGACGTCAACGGCGACGGCATCGTCAACGACCTCGACATGGTGGCGATAGGTTACACGACAGTGCCCGAAATCAACTATGGCTTCGGACTCAGCCTCGGCTGGAAAGGTCTGGACGCCAGCGTGTTCTTCAGCGGCATGGCGCACGTCACCCGCTTCATCGGAGGCTACAACCTCTACGGCGGAGCAGCCACCAACGTGCTCATCCAGGGCCAGATTTTCGCCGACGTGGCGCAGAAAAGCTGGACCGTCACGCACACCCCCGACGCCGAATATCCCCGTTTCTCAGTCGAGACACCGGCCAACAACCAGGTCCGCTCGACCTACTGGCAGAAGGATATGAGCTTCCTGCGCCTCAAGAATGCGGAAATCGGCTACACTCTGCCCAGGAAATGGACAAAGAAGGCCGGAATCTCCACCCTCCGCGTGTACCTGCAGGGAGTCAACCTCCTCACCTTCTCGAAGTTCAAGCTCTGGGACCCCGAACTTGAGTCTTCCTACGGCAACGTCTATCCGCTCACCCGCAACGTGAGCCTCGGAGTCAACCTCAATTTCTAAGCGAACATGAAAAAGATCTGCATACTATTCGCATTTGTCCTTCTGGCAGCGTCGTGCGACTCTTTCTTCGACATAAACCTGAAAGACCAGGCCACGCTGGAAGACACCATGAGCCGCTCGGCGACCGTACGGCGCTATCTTGCTCATCTGTACTCATATATCCCCAGAGACGAGAATACCCGCGCCTACGAAGGCGGAACGGTTCTCCGCAGCGACGAGTCCCTCAACGCCAAGAGCCAGTACGAAACCTACTGGTACAAGGTGCGCCGCGGCGAATACGGCCCCGACAACACCAATTCCGAGGCCAACGGCAACATCTGGAAACGCTACTATGTGGCCATCAACGAGTGTACCACCTTCCTGAACAACGTGGACCTGGACAGGGAGGACACTCCCCAGCTGGTTCAGCAGATGAAAGGCGAGGCACGCTTCCTGCGCGCATTCTACTATTTCGTACTCCTCCGCCACTACGGACCGGTCATCATCTGGGGCGACCAGGCCGCAGACCAGAACGTCCGTGCCGAGAGTCTCGACCGCAACACCCTCGAAGAGAACTTGGATTTCATCGTCGGAGAGCTTGACAAGGCCATTGAACTGCTCTACCCGGAAGTCAACGACCCCGGACTCGGTCTCAGCCTCGCATCCAACAAAGGGCGTGTTACCAAAGGCGCCGCAATGGCTCTCAAGGCACGCGTGCTGCTGTATGCCGCATCGCCTCTGTACAACGGACAGAACGGCACCGGCCTGTTCTCAGGCCTTCAGAACCATGACGGCAAGGAACTCTTCCCGGCATACGACGCCCTCAAATGGGATGCCGTATGGCAGGCTGCCAAAGACGTCATCGACCTGGGCCGCTACCAGCTGACGGTCAGTCACGACGCCGCAAAGAGCGATTTCCAGAATGCCGCCGCATCGTACCAGACCGTATGGTTCCAGGGTTGGGAGACCAACCGGGAAATCATCTGGGGCTGGTGGTACAGGGCCTGGGGCGACGAATCCCTCGGGCAGGGTTGCGACATTGCATACGCCGCACCTGCAGGGGGCCGTATCGCACTTGCGGGCTACTCCCTCAACTCCCCTTCCCTCAAACTGGTGGACGCATACCCCATGTGGGAGACCGGCCGTTACCCGGTACTCGACTACGAAATGAGCGGCGGCCTGCTCGACCTCTCCCGTCCCATTGTCGACGAGGCATCCGGCTACAAGGCATCCGGCTGGACAGACAACTACCAGCAGGAAATCGACGTCGACCCTTCCTGGGCCAAGCCTTTCAGGGCTCACAACTCAACCGTCGGACGCGACGCCCGCTACTACGCCAACTTCGTGCCCAACGGCTTCTGGTGGCCCTCTTCCACGACCAACGGCGGAGGCCCGGTCCGCTTCACATGCTACAATTCGCCCGAGGCGAGCTCGCCTTACTCCCCCACCGACGCCTGCAACCGCGTGGGCTACGTGTGGCGCCGCATGTACAAGGCGGAGAATCCCCTCAAGGACCTTACCGCCGACTACCAGAGCATGCGCTACATCTATCCGGCGTTCCGGCTTGCGGAAGTCTATCTTACTTATGCAGAGGCATGTAACGAGCGCAACTCGCGCATGAGCGACGAGGCTGTCCGCTACGTCGACCTGGTCCGCGCCCGTGCAGGGCTCTGCGGGCTTCGCGAAGCCTACCCCGACATCGACTTCGACAGCGCCGACGGCCTCTCGACCGTGAGCGGCGTGACCCGTACCGGACGCGAGTGGCTCCGCTGGATGATTCTCCAGGAAAGGATGTGCGAATTCGCATTCGAAGGGCAGAGACACTACGACATGATGCGCTGGATGAAGGCCATGCGCGAATACAACACGGAAAACTGGACCCTCCACGTAACCGCCGAGAACTACGAAGACTCCTACCAGAGAGTGAAGGACGACTACATAGGGGAACGCCCCGTCTTCCGCGAGCGGGACTACCTTTTCCCGTTCAGCACCGCACAACTATCAGAAATGACTAACTTTACGCCAAATCCGAGGTGGTAATATGAAAAGACTGAGCATCTGCACCTGCATCCTCGCCCTCGCGGCCGGATGCATACCCGACGACCGGGGTAATTTCATGGTTGACGACAGCTTCGGCCTCACGGCCGGCGAGGCCCTCGTACAAGCCTCGGTGCACACCGGTTCCTACACCCTCGGCGTCGCAAAGAACGGCATCGGACAGGTGGAGGCAAGCGCCACCGTGAGCCTTGACGATGCAGCGGGCACCGCCGCCCTCGAGGCGTACAATTCCGAACACGGGACGTCCTACAAGGCGGTTCCGGCCTCCTATTTCAGCCTCAGCACCAGCTCGCTGCAATTCGCGAAGGACGATGTGGTAAAAGACGTTACATTAAGCTGGGACGCCGCCGCCCTCGCCGAATTCATAGGCACAGGGACCGGTTTCGTGCTCCCGGTCTGCATCAATTCCGCTTCTCCGGAGACGATAAAGGTGAATCCCGCACACCAGGTTATTCTGATACGGCTCATCCGGACCTCGGTTTCCGTCGCCCAGAAGAGCATTTCCAGGGTAATCGACCGCAAGAAGGTCGAGCCGTC
>CAMOGR010000053.1 GCA_946614205.1 uncultured Bacteroidales bacterium
AATAAATGTAAATCTTCTGTCCGATTGAGAGACGGTCGGAACGGAGGTGGTTCCATGTCATGAGCTGCTTCACGCTGGTACGATACCGGCGTGCTATATGACTGAGCGTGTCGCCGCTGCGAACCACATGGACGGTGCGGGCGCTGCCCTTGCCGGACGATGCTTTGCCGGACTCAATATCCTTTAGCACCTGCTCGGAAAGCAATTCTGACGCCTTGTGCAGATAGAGCGAATCCTGGTCGGCCGCCATGAAATCGGCACTCCAGGCAAAGGGGACGTTGAGTATGCATGTGCCCGAAGCTCCCGGTACTATGTCGTTATAATACTTGGGATTGAGATACTCCACCTCCTGGAGGGGAATGCCCACCACCTCGCTTATCTGCTTGAAATGGAGATTGCGGTTGATGTGGAACGTGTCCACCTGGGCAGGAACACCCACCATGGACGCCTCAAGCCCGTAATCCCTGGAATAATAAAAGGCATACATGACTCCGACGAAGGCAGGCATGTAACCGCGTGTTTCCGTCGGAAGATAAGGATATACGGACCAGAAATCCCTCTTGCCGCCGGCCCGCCTTATGGCCTTGTTGACATTGCCGGCACCGCAGTTGTAAGCGCTTACAGCCAGCGGCCAGTCTCCAAGGAGACGATACAGGTCGCGAAGGTAGCGGGCTGCCGCATCGGTGGATTTCTCGACATCCAGGCGTTCATCTATGAATGAATTGATTTCCAGACCGTAAGTCCTACCGGTACGGTACATGAACTGCCAAAGCCCCTTGGCCCCTGCCCGTGATGTGGCGGTAGGCTTGAGCATGGATTCCACAACTGCCAGATACTTGAGTTCGAGAGGCAGGTCGTACTTTCGGAATATCTCTTCGAATATGGGGAAATAATACTCGCTCAGCCCCATGGCCTGTTGCATGACGGTCCCCCGTTTCTCGGAATACACCACCATGTAATTCTTGACCACCTCATTGAACGGCAGGGCGAAAAACGGATTCATAGCGGCCAGACGCTCTGTCATCACCGAATCGCTCACCGCGGAAGTTAGTTTCAACGTATCCAGATCAGGTGTGGTAGCGGCGATGTCGCGGCCCCAGGTATTCCTGTACCACAGGGTGATGAGGCTGTCGGTGAGCTCGGGAGAATAATCCATGGGACGCGGCGCAGTCGCCGGCACCTCATTACCCTCCTCAAGAGCCTCTGCTATGGGTTCGGCCGCCTTCAGGCTGTCCAGAAGGGTGCGAAGCGAATCCACCTGACGCTCGAGCCTGCGGTTGCGCTCCCTCAGGCGCTGCACATCGTTCTGCGCTCCCATTGTGAGCGGCAGGAACAGAAGGCAGAATATGAAGAAGCGTCGCATCTTTTCAAAATCTGAGTCCTATGCTCATGCCGACAGCGGGCTGCTGAGGATTGAGCGCCAGCTGTGTGTCAGGGGCTATAATGGTGGGAGAGACGCTCAGGGCCAGATCATCCACAATCTCGAAATCATGCATGTACGAGAATACGTTGGCATCGATTACCTGAAGCAGGTATACAAGTCCCATGGCAAGTATGGAATAGTCCCTGTACCGGCGGTACACATTGCGGTAATAGAGAGCCTGTTCTGCGGTGATGGGCCCGGTGTACACGACTTCGGTGTCAGTGGCCTCCTTGTAGATGCGGCGGTAGCGCTCGTAATTGATGCGGTTGGTGTCGTAGAAATAGTATGCGGCGCCAAGACCGCCGATATAGATTGGTATCTTCCAGAACTCGCCATTGTAAGCCTGTCCGAGGCCGGGAAGCAGCAGCGAATAGAGGGTGGCCTTGCCGGGAAGCGGATACTTGTCAGCCTTGTAACTTATCACGCCGTCCATATGCATCGCCCAATATGCGACTCCTGCACCTATGTAGCAATAGGTTGCAACATCGGTATTGCCCTTCACGCTGTTGTAGATTCCGAAGCCGAGGGGAGTAAAGACTGCGCCGTAAACGATGGGAAGTTTCCAGTACTGGCGGTTGTAAATCTGCTCTCCGCCGAGAAACAGGGCCGAACCGGCAGCAAGCGTGCCTATCTTGAGCTCGTTCTTGTGCGCAAGGCCGCCGAAGTACTCCTTGAACGAAAACAATACGTCCGTAGAGTCTTTCTGCCCCGCCACGTCATCGTTGTACGACTGCGTGAACGCCTCGCTCTTGAACTGGGCGAAAGCGCAGAAGGCAATGAGTGCGAACAGGAATGTCGTGAGGAGCTTTTTCATAAGGTACTCTCGAGAGCCTGAAGGAATGCAGACATTTCTTCGTCGGAGGAGAAGCGCACGGTCATGGTCCCTCCCTTGCCGTCGGAAGAACGGCGCAGCGATATGTCCCTCGAAAAATACCGTCCCATGCACGAAAGCAACCGGTTATACTGCTCCGGGAGCTCCTGGACGGCCTTATGCTGCTGCGCGGAGGCCGGCAGGGAGCCTCCCTCGCGGTACTTGCGCACCAGGGACTCAAGCTCGCGGACGGAAAGCCCTCCTGTTATCACCATGTCGCACAGGCGTTCCTGCAGCGCTGCATCCTCGAGACCGAGCAGAGCCTTGGCATGGCCGGAACTGATGAGGCCGACCTTGAGGTCGTGCTGGACCTTTACGGGCAGTTTGAGGAGCCTGAGCGTATTGGCCACGGTGGCGCGTTTCTTCCCCACCCTGTCGGCCATCTGCTCCTGGGTCAGGGAACACTCGTCCATGAGGCGCTGATAGCTCATGGCCACCTCCACCGGATCGAGGTCCTCGCGCTGGATATTCTCCACGATGGCCATTTCGAGCATACCCTGGTCGTTGGTGTCGCGCACATAGGCGGGCACCATGGTCATTCCGGCCATGCGGCACGCCCTGTAACGGCGCTCGCCGCTGATAATCTGGTAGCGGCTTGCCGACACGCGGCGCACGGTTATGGGCTGAATCAGTCCGAGCGTCTTGATGGAATTGGACAGTTCCTCAAGGCTTTCCTGGTCGAATGTGACGCGGGGCTGGAAGGGGTTGGCCTCTATGAGGTCGACA
>CAMOGR010000054.1 GCA_946614205.1 uncultured Bacteroidales bacterium
CCGACGGAGAGTTCACCAGCGGCTACACCAGCTACTCGCTTGACGGCTATGACTTCATCATTGAAGGCTCGCTGGCAGAAGAAAAGGAATGGAAGTCTTTCGACGGTACCCTTCATCAGAGAATCGACGGCTGGGTTGCCCTTCAGGAAGGCGGCCTTTGCGAAGGCGCCGGCAGTGGCAACAAGTATGAAATCGCCCTCAACAAGGTCGCTTTCAACGGTGCTGCAGCAACAAGCACTGTCCCCATGCCCATGGGCACTGAGTTCCAGACCGGCATCCGCTTCTACAACGCTACCTGGGGCGAACTCGCCAACATGCCCGACGGCGCAGTCACCGATGAAAACGCCAAGGGTTATGGCCACCTCCTCAAAATTGTCTCCGCAGAATAATTTAAGAATGACCTGATGGGCTCTCCGTGCCCGGATTCCATTCCAGGCACAGAGAGCCTTTCTTTTTTACAGCACACTTATCATGAGCATCGACAAAGCATTGACATTCGCGGTCTTTGCCGCGCTTATCCTGTCCTGCTCCCGGAAGCAGGAGGACACAGGTCTCCAGTACTATACCACCCCTGATACCTACGGCATCGTATCGGTTACGCCCCCGCCCGCGGATAACGAAGTCCGCAACGTAATTCTCATGATTGGCGACGGCATGGGCCTGGAGCAGGTAAGCTGTGCCTGGGTGCTCAACAAAGGCAAACTCAACTTTGACAACTTCCCGGTGGTCGGCCTGTCGCGCACCTGGTGTACGGACAAGCTCATCACCGACTCAGGCGCTGGCGGAACTGCGCTCGCATCCGGCAGCAAAACGGCCTACGACCACGTAGGAGCAGCACCTGACGGTTCCCCCCTGTACTCTTTCCTCGTCAAGGCGCAGCAGCTTGGCAAGAAAACGGGAATCGCCACCACATGCCACCTGGCAGACGCCACACCGTGTGATTTCTGCTGCCACAACACTTACCGTTACAATCAGGAAGATCTCATCGCCGACTATCTGGAATGCGGCGTTGACTACATATCCGGCGGCGGCACCGACTGGTTCACGACCAAACGCACCGACGGCCGCGACATATTGAAAGAAATGGAAGCCGGGGGCTATAATGTAGTGCTCGACGAGAGCGCCCTCGCCCAGGCTCAGCTGCCCCTTCTCGCAGTCCTTGCTCCCGACAACCTGCCCGTGGCCCGCGAGCGGGGCGACCTGTACCGCAGGAGCGTAGCGCGGGGGCTCGAACTTCTCAGCCAGGCAGCCGGCGAAAAGGGCTTCTGCATGATGCTCGAAGGCTCATGCATCGACGACTGGCTCCACGGCAACGACATCGGCAAGGCAATGGAAGAACTCCTTGACTTCGACCGCACGATAGGCGACGTACTCCAGTGGGCCGAGAAAGACGGACACACTCTGGTAGTGATTACCGCCGACCACTCGACAGGCTGCCTCACCCTGCAGGACGGAGACCTTGCAGAAGGCCGCATCGGCGTAGCATTCGGAAGCGAAGCCCACAACGGCATCGCAGTCCCCTATTACGTCTGGGGCCCCGGCAGCGAAGCGTTCGGAGGCATAATGGAGAATGACGAACTCGGCCGCCGCATAGCATCTTTTGTCAAATAGAACCGAGGGCATGAAAACAAGTCATCTGAAATATTTGCTCACCACACTCGCAGCAGTCTCTTTTGCCTCCTGCGAGTCCGAGACTCCCGAGCAGGACAATCCAGGCACCAATGAGCCTGAAATCCCTGTAGATCCTCCCAAGAAAGAGAACCCCGCGCCCGGGACATACAACTTCGTCCTCCCGCAGACAGGTGGCAAGACCGTCTGGGCTGAAGGGGACGAGATTTACCTCACAGGAGGCTACACTCCCCATTCCATGACGGTTAAGGTTTCCGCTTCCGACATCTCCGAAGACGGGCGGACCGCCTCCGTGCGACTAAGTTCCGTGCCGGAGAGCGTTTTCGGCCCCGATGACTTCTACGCCGCATGGCCAGCAGGACTTGTAAGCCAGGATGACACCTTCTGCGAAGACGTGTTCAGCTTCACAGCAACTGACGCTCCCCTTCTGGGCGCATGGCTGGAAGACAACACGTTCAGGTTCGAGAACCTGTGCGGAGTTATCAGCCTGAGCGTCGACGGCGACTGGGACGAGGCCGTACTGCGCTCGAACAAATGGGAGTACGTGCTGTTCGACAATTTCAGCGCGAAGGTCAACAGCGAATCTCCCGACTACCTGTATTCCCGCAAGAGCGGCCATTATTTCTTCAACAAAGCTCTCCAGGACGGCCGAGTCTCATTCTTCATAGCGGGAGAACTCTCCCTCGGTGAAGGTTTCACCATTCACCTGCGCAAGGGAGACGGCTATCCCAAGGCTTACCTGCATCCGGAGCCGCTGACGCTCTCGCGAAACGACGTCCTCGACCTCGGCGACATCACCGGAAAGCTCTCCGATTACGACGGCCCCGCCCCCGCAGACCCCGAAATGCCTGTGATGGGCAGCTATACCAAGTACAGCATACCAGCGATTCCGGAGTTGTCCGGACTGTGCCTGAATGCCGACAAGACGGCCTTGTGGGGCGTCGGAGACAACGGCCTGCTGGGGATAATCGAATTCGACGGCACCGTTTCCAAGACATGGAAACCGGCAAAGAGCTGCGGCATGGAAGACATATCCATCAACCCCCAGACAGGCGAGTTGTTCATTGCCGACGAGGATTATCACAGGGTCGTGTCGGTCGCAGCGTCCGACTATACCGGCAACACTGAGAGCAAGATGCCTTTCACGGAGCTTTTCAAGATACAGGCAGCCATAAGCGGCGGCTATGGCAACTCCAGCGTCGAGGGCGTCGCATACTACAAGGACGACATTCTCTTCGTCGGCACGCAGGTGGGGGCGAATCTATGGAAGTACACTACCGGCGGAGAAGAGCTGTCCATGGTCAGCCTCCGCAAGCTCACGTCGAACGCCATCACGGAAATCGGCGGACTCTGCTACGACCCCGTCCGGTCATGGCTGTGGGTCATAGATTCCGAGACCCAGAAGATATACGTGCTCGACGAGGACATAACCCACATCCTTGCCTCATATCCGGTGCGTTTCGCGGGCAACAGCGAGTCCGTCTGCGTAGACCACGGCAACGGCTGCGTATGGGTCGGCGATGACTCGGACAGCACCTCCAAACTGTTCCGGATTGAATTCGAAGGTCTTTAGGCAAACAGTCGAGGCATGAAAGCAATCACGCGGACAAAGATCATCGCCCTCCTTGCATTGGCATGGATGACGGCATCGTGCGGAATGCGGCCCGAGGAAGACGTACTCCCGGGAGAGTACGAATTCACCCTCGTCGCCTCTGCGGATGAATATTCCGGCACAAGGACGAGTTACGAAGGCGACAAGGTCTTCTCCTGGACCGCCGGGGATTGCATTTCCGTCCTGTTCCACAACGGTGCGGCCGAGCGGTTTTTCACTCTCGCCACGACGGATTGCGGCAAGACTGCGACCTTCCGCGGCATGATTGATTCCGGTTTCACTCCCGGAGGCGCCGACGGCAAGAAATGGGCGCTTTACCCAGCCGAAGATCATTTCAGAAGAGATGGGACGATATATTTCAACCAGAGTGCAGCCTTTTCCGGCCCGGGGTCGGGCATACCTCTCGCTGCGTTGGGAACTGATGCCGGTGCCTTCGTGTTCAAGCCCATGTGCTCGGTCGTCAAATTCTCCTTCACCGGCATCGAGGCCTCACGGGTAGGATTCACCGTAACCAACCGATACAAATACGCGCTGTCCGGATATTTCCCCTGCAAGGAAGGCGGCTTCTGCCTGTACTGGCCGCCAAGGGACGTCCCCGACGGCTCGGCAGAACGTTCAATCGAGTATTCCGCTACTGTCGAAGGAGGCTGCGCATCGTTCTACGTCCCTGTGACCGCATGGAACGTGAGCAAGTTCACGCCTCAGATAATACTGCGGGATGCAGCCAGCGGCTCGGTCATTTATTCCGCTACTGCCAAGCAGGGCTTCCCAATAGAGGCCAATGCCTCCATGGGGCGCATCACCGTCGTTCCCGCCATGGACTGCGCACCTGCTGAAGAGAAGATGAACACCGTCACCTACACTGAGAGCACGGAAAACATCATCAATCCCGAAAGGGGCTATTACGTATCCCAGAGCTTCCGCAGCGCTTCCGACAGCCCTGTAAGCGCCTCGAAGATGCGTTCCGCCCGCTACGCCGGCCGCTCGCTTATGCTGCTGGAGTTCTACCTTACCCCCTTCATGGAGTCGGACATCTCCGGAGAATACCTCACGCTCGTGGAGAATAACTTCAAAGCCATGAGGAGCGGAGGGATGAAGTGCATCCTGCGCTTCGCATACAAAGACAACTACAGGGAGGACGACCACCCTTGGGATGCCACAGAGAGCGTCGTCATGCGTCACATAGCCCAGCTCAAGCCGCTCCTGCAGAGTTACTCGGACGTGATTTTCGTTCTGCAGGCAGGATTCATAGGCTCCTGGGGCGAATGGTACTATACCGACAATTTCGTAATGAGCCCGTCCACCGACGCCGACTACCTGCCCCGGAAGCGTGTGCTCCAGGCCCTGCTGGATGCGATGCCGGCCGACCGTCAGGTACAGGTTCGCACACCGGCCTTCAAACTCAGGCTGCTCGGGCTGTCGGCTTCCGACGCACTCACGGCCGCTACTGCGCACGACGGCTCCGCCCGCTCCCGCGTAGGCGGTCACAACGACTGCTTCGTAGCGTCGTCCAACGACAAGGGGACCTTCAATTCCGCCGCCGAACGCAGTTTCTGGAAGGCTGACAGCAAGTACACCATCATGGGCGGCGAGACCTGCGCCGTGTCCGACTACTGCCACTGCAGCCCGCAGTCAGGCGCCCCGGGTGTGCTCTCCGAACTTGCGGACTACCACTGGACCTACCTCAACAGCGGATACCACTCAGACGTCCTCAAACTCTGGAGGACAGAAGGCTGCAGCGACGAAGTGAGCCTGCGACTTGGATATCGCATAGTGCTCAGCGAAGCTTCTTTCACCGGCTCTCCCGCAAGGGGCGGCGTCATGAAGGCCGTCCTGAAGCTCCGCAACAAAGGATTTGCGGCTCCCATGAACCCGCGCGGCGCTTTCCTGGTGCTCACTGATGCTTCGGGGGGCGAACTTGGCCGATGGCCGCTCGGTTCCGACCCGCGCACCTGGCAGCCCGACGATGGCGAAATAGTCATAGAAAAGAGTTTCACCCTGCCGTCGGCAGCCTCGGGCAACCTCTCCCTGCACCTGGCCCTTCCGGATGCCGCCCCGACGCTGGCTGCAGACCCGGAATTCGCCATACAGCTTGCCAACGACGGCGTGTGGGACGAGGACAGCGGGCTCAATCTTCTGTATTCTTTCAGCATATAGTTTTCCAAAATATTAAACGCCATGAAAATCAAGTACATCAAACCAGACTCCTCCCCGGTACAGATGCTGCCGTGGGAAATGCTGCTTGCTTCCGGAGCCATCGACGCTTCCGGACAGGACTACGAAGATCCTATTGTAATTGACCCCAGCGAAATATTCTGAGCCATGGTACGCAAAGCATACATCATACTCGCGCTTGCGGCCATAGTGGCAGTTGCAGGTTGCAAGAAGGAAGTCGCGCCGGCGGCTCCCGCAGAAGAAGGCTTCTACGAGTTCACACTCACCGCTTCTGCCCCGGACGCGGACACCAAGACGACATACGACGAAGACAAGTATTTCTCCTGGACGGCCGGAGACAAGATTTCAGTACTGTTCAGCGACGGAACCACCGACAAGTTCTTCACCCTGACCGCACAGGGAGGCGGAGCTTCCGCCACTTTCAAGGGAAACATCACCAACGGCTACACGCTCGGAGCCGCAGACGGCAACAAGTACGCGCTCTATCCGGCAAATGACGGACACTCCTACACCTCCGGAGAGGCCAAGCCGGTCAAATTCGTCGTCCCCGCCGCAGTTGATTTCTCGACCGACGGTTTTTCCGCCAACATTCCCCTGGCCGCTCTCGGCGACGCTGACAACGTCTTCGTCTTCAAGCCGATGTGCTCGGTTGTAAAGTTCTCCTTCCACAACATTCCGGCGCAGACCTCCAAGGTCAAATTCAAAGTAACGGCGCAGAACACACATGCACTCTCCGGAACCTTCGAATGCAAGGTCGGCGGATACAACCTGTACTGGTCTCCCAAGTGGGCTGCAGAGGGCACGTCTTCCATCACCTATACGGAAAGCGTAAGCGGTGGCAAGGCCAGCTTCTATGTCCCCATCCCCGCATGGGACGGTACTGGATTCATTCCCGAAATCATGCTGACCGACGCCGATTCCGATGCGACTCTCTACAGCGCCAAAGCCAAGAACGGTCTTCCCTCCGATACCGCAGGCAGCCTCGGCAGCATAATAGTCATTCCTTCCATCAAGATTGCAGGAGCTACGGCATGGGCCTTCCCTTCCGCCTATAGCATTGACTGGGAGTCTGTTACAGCTGCCGCCGCCGGCGATTCCGAGGCCGGATTCGATGCCATCGTGCAGATGAAAGCCACTGCAGACGCCAACAATCTCTACGTCTACCTTGAGGTAAAGAAGGACGCGCTGTACGACAATTCCGCATACAATTATGCCAACTATTCCCATCTTTACATAGGTTCCGGCAGCGCCACCGAAGGCGAATCCTTCTGGGGATGGACGGCAGTATTCGAGAGCAAGATTGACGCTTGGATGAAGTATGGCAACAATGCCAGATACTACCATTGGAACGGCAATCTGACCAAGCCCACCGCAGTAGAGCATGGCGGCCTGCTGTACTACGAAATCGCCGTCACCCGTTCGGCATTCCCCGGACTATCCGGCTCTTCGGCAATCCTCGGCATGTACATTACAAAGCAATGGGTCGAGGGCGAAACATGGCTTGGCACGTCAGACCAGATCGGCATCGTCCCTGCACGCTGGCAGGCACCCCTGAGCGTCACCCTTCCTTAAAATGCGATGGGATTCAAGCGTTTAGCATTTATACTCCTGCTCGGAGCGTCCCTTTTCGCATGCGAGAAGCCGGACGACGGGCAGGAGCCCGGTAATGAGCCGGAGGTTCCCGTGGAGCTTCTCGACCTGAAGCTGTCAGTCCCCGTAGCCGGAAACTGGGTGTTCAACGCAAGGCCTGAAATCACGATTCATATAGAGAACCCCAACAGCGTTGCTGTAAAAGCCGCCGTGCAAGTGCGAATAACCACCGACCTTAAGAAAGCGGTCACGACGGTGGAACAAGACTTCGAGGCTGCTCCCGGCGCTTCCGACATCCCGATAGAGTTAGGGGAAGACCTTGCCCCTGGATTCTACCGCGCGATGTGCGCAGTCAACGGCAGGATAGCCCGGAACTTCATCTTCGGCATTTCCCCCGAAAAGATAGTCTCGGCACCCGACATGCAACCCGATTTCAACGAGTTCTGGGAGAATGCGAAGGCTCAGCTCTCCGCTGTCGACATGGCGGCGGAACTTACTGAAATCCCCGCCAGAAGTTCTGCCGGATGCAAGGTCTATCTGGTTGAAATGCAATCCGTTCCCGACGGTCCGGATGGAGAGCCCGTGACGATTCGCGGGTATTACCTTGAGCCGCAGGACGGAGAAAAGCATCCCGTACTGATTCATTTCTTCGGATACGATACCCAGATAAAGCCTTCCAAGCTATCATGCCCGTCCGGAGGGAGCAATCCCACCTACGCCGAATTCTATCTCTCCACCCGCGGCCAGATGATAAACAACCGTACGGCTGACAACCGGGAGCCGGACGGCAAGGGAGACTTCGTGAACATCTATGGCGACTGGTTCGCATTCAACTTCGGGAACCGCGACGGCTGGTATTACCGCGGCGCCTTCCTGGATTGCGTCCAGGCGGTCCGTTTCATGGCGACGCGCCCCACCAGCGACATGGACAATCTCTTTGCCGAAGGCTCCAGCCAGGGAGGTGCGTTCAGCTACGCCGCAGCGGCGCTGAGCGACTATCCCTTTACCGCCATCGCTCCCTGCGTGGCGTTCCTGGGCGACTTCCCGGACTACTTCAAAATTGTCTCCTGGCCCGGGGATACGGCAAAGAAGAACAAGGGCAGCATGACTGACGAGCAGATGTACGAGTTCCTTTCGTACTTCGACACCAAGAACCTCGCGACCCGCATCAGCTGCGCCGTCATGGCATGCTCGGGTCTGCAGGACGGGACCTGCCCGCCCCATACCAACATAGCTCCGTTCAACAACCTCAAGAGCACCGACAAGGTGTATTATTACTACCCTACCATGCAGCACGAGATTCCCTCGGACTGGAGCTCAAAATACCGGGCATTCTTCAAGGAAAGGATGAAATAAGACAGAAATATGACACAGAAAAAACACAACTGGCTGCTGTACGCCCTGGTGACTATGGTCACATGGGGCGTATGGGGAGCCTTTTCGGACCAGCCTGACTTCCCTGCGACCCTCACCTACGTGGTATGGGCGATCAGCATGGTCCCCTGCGCGCTCGTGGCGCTTGCGAACATAAAGTTCAAACTGGATGTACGCCCGAAGAGCATACTCCTCGGAATGGGGGTCGGACTGCTTGGAGCCGGAGGGCAGCTTGCCCTTTTCCAGGCGCTTAAGTTCGGACCCGGGTATCTTGTGGTGCCCATGATTTCCGTGGCGCCCATCATAACCGTCATCCTTTCCGCAGTCTTCCTGAAGGAAAGGGTCAGCAAGGCGGGCCTGCTGGGAATAGCCCTGGCTTTTGTCGCCATCATCTGCTTCTCCCTCTCCGGCAAGAGCGACGATGCGGTGACCAGCTGGGTATGGATACTGTTCGCCGCCGTCGTTTTCGTGTTCTGGGGTATCCAGGCGCTTATCATGAAGCTCGCCAACAATTATGCCCCCGACGCCGAGAGCGTATTCATCTATATGGCAATATCGGGACTGGTGCTTACGCCCATAGCGCTTGCGATGACAGACTTCAGCCAGGGCATCAACATGGGTTGGAGCGGTCCCTGGTTTACCTTCTGCGTGCAGATACTCAATGCAATCGGCGCATTCACCCT
>CAMOGR010000055.1 GCA_946614205.1 uncultured Bacteroidales bacterium
CCCTGCTCCACGGTGTAATCGACTCCCCCGACATTCCCCTGAACGTCAGCCGCAGCTACCTGCAGAGCGACTCAAACGTCAAGAAGATAAGTACTTACATAACGAAGAAAGTCGCCGACCGTCTGGAAGAAATAGCCAACGGACAGCGCGAGCAGTTCGAGCAGAAGTGGGACAACATCAAGCTCTTCATCGAGTACGGCATGCTGTCCGACGAGAAATTCCGCGAGAGAGCCCTTTCGTTCGCCCTGCTCAAGAATACCGACGGCAAGTATTTCCGTCTCGAAGACTACAGGAAGGCTGTCGAAAGCAACCAGAAAGACAAGGACGGCAAGGTCGTGTACCTGTATGCCAGCGATGTCGAGAAGCAGTGGGCGGAAATCGAAGCCGCAAAGAACCTCGGATACGATGTGCTGCTGCTCGACTGCGAACTCGACAGCCATTTCGTGAACATGCTCGAACAGCAGATTCCCGACACCCGCTTCGCCCGAGTCGACAGCGACACCCCCGCGGCCCTTATTCCAAAAGAGGAGCAGGTGAAGCCTGAAATGAGCGATGACGACAAGAAGACGCTCGAGACCCTGTTCAAGGGAGCGCTTCCTGAGGGGAACGACTACCGGATCGAGCCCGAGAACCTTGGAGAGACCTCGGCACCCGTGGTCATCACCCAGAGCGAATTCATGCGCCGCTGGCGTGAAATGAGCGCCCTCGGCGGAGGAATGAACTTCTACGGCAGCATGCCGGAATCCTACGAGGTGAAGGTCAACATGCAGAATCCCCTCATCGGAAAGATTTGGGCGGACCGCGAAGGCACGGCGGACCTGCTGCGCCAGGTGGTTGACCTCGCACTGCTCGGAAAGGGCATGCTGAAGGGCAAAGCGCTCAGCGACTTTATCGCAAGAAGCGAAAAATTACTGGGTTAAGCATTGAATGTCAAAAAAATTGCGTAAATTCGCGGCCGCATTTCTAAAACCATACGGTTTTGGTGCAATGGGTCCCTGGCCCTACCAGGGATGAGTAACACATTTTAAATACAAAAGAATGCAACATTTCACCCTCAGCGGTACCACCCGCAAGGCAGAAGGCAAAGCCACCCTCAAGGCTTACCGTTCCCAGGGACTCGTCCCCTGCAACCTCTATGGTCTCGGCATGGACAACGTCCTCTTCACCATTGAAGCAAAGGCTCTCAAGGCAGTCACCGACACTCCCAAGGCCCACATCATCGACCTGGTTCTCGACGGTTCCAAGAAGTACACCGCCGTTCTCCATGAGATTCAGTGGCACCCTGTAACCGACAGCTGCCTGCACGTAGACTTCCTGGCAGTCGGCGACGTAAGGCCCATCTGCATCGACGTTCCCATCGTCATCACCGGCCACGCTATCGGCGTGCAGCAGGGTGGTAAGTTCTACCAGAACGCCCGCAAGGTCCGCGTATGCGCAACCATGTCCAAACTCCCCGATGAAGTCTCCGTAGACATCACCTCCCTCGGTCTCGACAAGAGGATCAAGGCCGGTGATATCAAGCTCGACGGCATCTCCATCGTCACCGACAAGGACGCCATCATCTGCGGTGTCAAGACTACCCGCAACACCGTAGTCACCACAGAGGAGGCATAAACCGTGTCTGACAAGAGTTTTCTTGTTGTCGGCCTCGGAAACATCGGTTCCGAATACGCCCTCACAAGACATAACATCGGATTCATCGTATTGGACGCCTGGGCTCAGGCGTCCAATATTACATTCGAGCCCGCCCGCTACGGCGATATGGCCGTCCTCGGCGTCAAGGGACGGAAGTTCCACCTCCTGAAGCCTTCGACCTACATGAATCTCAGCGGGAATGCTGTCCGGTACTGGCTGCAGGAGCTCGATATACCCCTCGAGAACCTGATAGTAATCTGCGACGACATAAACCTGCCGTTCGGAACCATACGCATGCGTACCAGGGGCAGCGACGGCGGGCATAACGGACTCGGCAACATAGAGGCTCTTCTGGAAACCAGAGATTACGCCCGCATCCGTATAGGAGTCGGACACGACTTCGGCATGGGAGGGCAGATAAATTTTGTACTCGGCGGTTTTACCCCCGAACAGACCCTCATGCTGCCGGAAATCGCAAAAAAAGTCCACTCAGGCGTACAGACTTGGGTTTTGGCAGGCGCACAGAGGGCGATGACCGAACTTAACACTCGGGTCTGTGGCACGGAAACCGCAACTAATCAATAAGTTATTTTGTCAAAAAAGATTGTTTATTAAAAAAGTTTTTTTAACTTGCGGGTGATTTTTGAAACATCAATACCAAAACTATTTTAATAAACATTTTCTTATGAAAGCACTTGTAGAAAAAATCAACGCCTCCATAGAGGCTTTCAAGGTAAACGCTGAAGCTCAGGTAGTTAAGGGTAACAAGGCTGCTGGCGCACGCGCTCGTAAAGCAGCCCTCGATCTCATGAAAGACCTCAAGGAGTTCCGCAAGGTTTCCGTAGAAGAAGCAAAAAAATAATTTTTTTTGCAATTTGATGCAACGTTTCTGAAACCTTTTGCATCTATATTGCAGGTTTAGGTTTTAGTACACGTTTAAAGGTCGGGAGCCGCGAGGTTACCGGCCTTTTGCATTTATGCCACTTTATCCTTACCTTTACACTGTGAAACGCCTGACCTCCACATTGCTGGCAACACTCTTGTGTACGGTGTCCGCCCTTGCAGCCAACCTGCGTATGGCGGTAGTTCCCGTGGAGTTCAGCGACGTCCACTTCACCAATCTGCAGACCGGCGTCTATAATAAGGTATCCGACGCCAAGGATTATCTGGACAACCAGTTCTCTCCCCGTTACAATTTCGTGTTCGACGTCCTGCCCCCCGTGAGGCTGCCATACAGGATGAGCCATTACGGTGCCAATTCCACGTCGGAACGCGACGTGGAGCTCCCGGATGCCGTCCGCACCGCATGCAGGCTTACCGGAGCTGACTTCTCCCCTTACGACAACGACGGCGACGGCCGCATAGACAACATCTGCATAATCACCGCAGGACACAGCGAAGCCGACGGAGGCGGAGCCGACTGCATCTGGCCCAGGCAGGGGCACCTCTACGAGCATGTCGGCAACGTCATGCTCAACGGCAAGACCGCAGACTGCTTCATCGTCTGCCCGGAATTCTCCGGAGCCGGGACCTTCTGCCACGAAATCGGGCACGTATTCGGTTTTTCCGACTTGTACGACACCGACGGCAAGCTCTCCGGAGGGCAGTCAAGGGGCCTCTGGGGTACCCTCAGCATCATGGACAGCGGAGGCAACATGCCGAACTTCTGTTCCATAGAACTGGAGCATCTCAACATGGGATTCTGCATCCCCGGCGAGGTCGGTCACTACAAGCTGCAGCCGCTCAGCAGAGGCCGCGAATTCATACGGATCGGCACGGACAACGAGAACGAATATTTCCTGTTGGAATGCCGCGACAACAGCGGATACGACGCCACCACAGGCGGCGCGGGCCTGCTTATCTACCACATCGACAAGTCTAACTCAGACGCCTGGTACTCAAATCTTTACGGGCGCAACCTAACCGCCCTCGAACGTTGGAAGTTCAATCAGGTGAACTGCCGTCCCGAGCACCAGTGCGCCCGCGTGGTGGAGGCGGTTCCCGGTACCGACAACATTGCCGAAGTATTCTTCCCCCAGCCGGGACACAGCGCGTTCGGTTCTCAGACCGACCCTTCGTTCCGCTTCTGGGACGGAACCATATCCGAAGTCGCCGTCTGCAACATCACACGGTGCGATGACGGTAGCATCGAACTGGACATACTCGTACCCATAGTCCTCGGGGAAGCCCAGGTCTTCCAGGACGCCGCAATACTTCGCTGGACGCTCGACGGCAACATCAGGCTGCGCGAGTGCAGCGTCTACTGGACAGACGGCGTCACGTCCGGTACCATGAAGGCCGCCCCCGAAGACGACGGCAGCTGTTCCGTAACGATTGAAGGCCTTTCGCCACAGACCGATTACCAGGCCACGATACGGGCCATCTGCACCGACGGCTCCACATTTACGCGCCCGACATCGTTCCGCACCCGCGTCCTGCCCCAGGGAGCACGCCCGTACATTTACCTCAACGTGCCCGAAAGGTCTGCCGACGGTTCCTTCCCCAAAGGATGCAAGTTCCCCCTTCGCGTATACAACGCCTCCGGAGTCCAGGCAGTCAGCTGGTATTTCAACGGCCAGCGCACCAGCCCAGGCAGCGACGAACTGTGGACCGTGGAGGAATCCGGGACCCTCAGGGCCGAGATATGGTATACCAACGGAAGCCGTGAGATAATAGCCAAACAGATAACAGTCAAATGAAAACCCGACTCCTGATAGCCGCACTCGCCCTGCTGCCGTGCATCTCCTGCGTCAATTCCACCTCCCTCCAGTCTTTCACGCAGCACGGCAACGTGCGTCTCGAAATCGACGGTGTCGAAGTTTTCACCTACGACGACGCCTTCTGCCAGCTGTCGTTCAACGAACAGAGGAAGGAATTCCGGGCCATGACCGACACCATGCTCGACTATTTCTGCATAACCCTGAGCGAGATTCCTTCCGCCGCAGGCGACAGGGCCCAGGCCACCGTGGTATGGTCCACCCCCGACGGCGAACGTTCCAGAAACGGAATCACCCTCGAGGCGAAACGCATCGAGGGTGATGTAATCTGGCTCTGCGACAGCCGCTTGCACACGGCCGCCGTGGTACGCGTGCTAGAATGACAGGGCGATACCTATAAAATCATCCGCCTTGAGTGCGGCGCCTCCGATGAGACCGCCGTCGATGTCCTTCTGTGCAAAGAGCTCCTTTGCATTGGAAGGCTTGCAGGAACCTCCGTAAAGAATAGAAAGCTCCTCAGCAGCCTGGGAACCGAACTTGCCTGCAATGATGCTGCGGATGAATGCATGAATCTCTTCCGCCTGCTCTGCAGTCGCGGTGAGGCCGGTACCGATGGCCCAGACGGGCTCGTATGCAACGATGATGTGCTTGAGGTCTTCAGCGGTGAACTGGAAGAGGACGTTCTCGATCTGAGCCTTGCAAACGTCGAAATGACGTCCGGCCTCGCGCTCGTCCTTGTTCTCGCCTACGCAAAGGATGACATCAAGGCCGTTTGCAAGGGCGAGACGGGTCTTCTCGACGAGCTTGGCATCGGTCTCTCCGTAATACTGGCGGCGCTCCGAATGGCCGAGGATGGTATACTGGCAGCCTGCGGAAACGAGCATGGCGGCGGAAACCTCGCCTGTGTATGCACCCTTTTCCTTGTCTGCGCAGTTCTCTGCGGAAAGGCCTACGCGGGTACCGGCAACCACTCCTGCAACGGGGCAGAGGTGGGTGAACGGAGTCGCAACGATAAGCTTGACGTCGGAGGGAACCTGGGCCGACTTCTCTACTACTGCCTTGGCGAGTTCAACGCCTTCGGGAACTGTGGTGTTCATTTTCCAGTTGCCCGCTACTATTTTCTTTCTCATATCGGTTTGTTTAACTAAAATTGCATTTGGGATTGCAAATTTACTAATATTTGCCCAACTTTGCATCCTTAAATCGATTAAATGATGAAGAATTTTGTACAGGAGCTCAAGTGGAGAGGAATGATCCACGACATAATGCCGGGAACTGAGGAAGAACTGCTCAAGGGACCGGCTTCGGCATACGTAGGAATAGACCCGACGGGTGACTCGCTGCACATCGGTCACCTCGTGAGCATCATGATACTCAAGCACTTCCAGGCATGTGGGCACAAGCCTTACGCCCTCGTCGGAGGAGCCACCGGCATGATAGGCGACCCGAGCATGAAGAGCCAGGAAAGGAACCTCCTGGATGAGGCCACCCTCGCCCACAATGTGGAGTGCATCAAGGCTCAGCTGGGCCGTTTCCTCGACTTCGAGTCCACGGCGCCCAACAAGGCTGAACTTGTGAACAACTACGACTGGATGAAGGACTACTCCTTCATCAATTTCACCCGCGACATCGGCAAGATGATTACGGTCAACTACATGATGAGCAAGGACTCGGTAAAGAAGCGCCTTTCCCGCGACTCCTCCGAAGGCATGTCCTTCACCGAATTCTCCTACCAGCTGCTCCAGGGATACGATTTCCTGTACCTCTACCAGCACAAGGGCGTCAAGCTGCAGCTCGGCGGCGCAGACCAGTGGGGAAACATCACCACCGGCACCGAGATGATCCGCCGTTCCTGCCAGGGAGAAGCCTTCGCCCTCACATGCCCCCTGATCACCAAGGCTGACGGCGGCAAGTTCGGCAAGACCGAGAAGGGCAACATCTGGCTCGACGCCAAACGCACCAGCCCCTACCAGTTCTACCAGTTCTGGCTCAACGTCTCCGACGCCGACGCCGAGCGCTACATCAAGATTTTCACAATGCTCGACCGCGAGACCATAGAAAATGCCATTGCGGAGCACCATGAGGCCCCCGAAAGGCGTTCACTCCAGAAACTCCTCGCCCGCGAGGTCACTGTCATGGTACACGGAGAGCAGGAATACGAGAATGCGGTAAAGGCTTCCGGCATCCTGTTCGGCAAGGCCACCGCAGACGACCTCCGTTCGCTCGACGAGAAGACTTTTCTCGATGTGTTCGACGGAGTTCCGACCTTCGCCATAGACCGCTCCAAGCTCCCTGTACCCGTTCTCGAGGCCCTCGCCGTGGAGACATCCATCTTCCCTTCCAAGGGTGAGGCCCGCAAGATGATTCAGGGCGGCGGTTTCAGCGTCAACAAGGAAAAATTCACCGACCCCGCAGGAGTCCTCGCCGAAAGCGACATCATCGACGGCAAGTACATCCTCGCGCAGAAGGGCAAGAAAGACTACTATATCATTACCGTAAATGGATAACAAACCTGCAGGCACCCGCCAGCTCAAAGTGGCCCGCGAACTCCAGAGGGACCTCGCGGAAATCATACGAAGCAAAGGCATGGCAGCCTGGAACGGTGCCATGGTGACGGTCAGCGAAGTGCGGGTAAGCCCCGACCTGAGCGTCGCCAAGGCCTTTGTAAGCATCTTCCCTTCCGACAGGCAGGAAGGCGTGATGAAACTCCTGGAAGAGAACAAGAAAGCGCTTCGCGGGGAACTCGGACGCAAGGTGGCGTCCCAGCTCCGCATAGTCCCCGAGATTGACTTTCTCCTGGACACTTCCCTCGACTACGCTGCGCACATAGACGAACTCCTGCGCAAATGAACGTTCCGCTGTTCATAGCGAGAAGGTATCTGTTTGCCAGGAAGTCCCACAACGTAATCAACGTTATTTCGGCAATCAGTGCGGTCGGCCTCGGCATAGGCACGGCCGCGCTGATACTCATACTGAGCGTATACAACGGATTCGACTCGCTGATACAGAAGAACATAAGCGACCTTACCCCAGACCTCATGATGGTCAGCCCGGACGGGGCGGGAAGGTTCGTTCCAGATTCCGCCCTGGTGGACCGCCTGGCCGCCGACCCGAGGGTCAGCAGCGTCCGATACACTCTGGAAGACAACGTTTTCCTTACATACGGCGAGTTGCAGGGCATAGCCCGGGCCAAAGGCGTGGAAGACTCTTTCCTCGAATCCGGTAAAATCGCCTCCCACATCTACGAAGGAAAAGCTTCGCTGCACCGCGGCGACCAGCCCGGTGCTCTCGTAGGCTCGGGAATCGCAAGGGACCTCGGCATGCATACGCGCTTCACCGAATCCCTTATCCTCTACTACCCCGACAGGAACGCCCGCATCTCTCCGGGCAACCCGGCAGCCGCGGCAAACAGCCGGAGGGTTTTCCCCGAGGGGCTTGTGAGCATCAGCGCCGACACCGACGCATCCCTGCTCATCATACCGCTGCACACCATGCGCGAACTTACAGGCAGCGTGGGCGACGAATCCAGCGGCGTGGAAATCGACCTCAAAGACCCTTCGCCAAGGTCTGTACGCCGTTTCAGGAAGGACTATGAGTCAGAATGCACCATGCTCGACCGCTACAGGCAGCAGAGCACCCTCTTCAAGATGATGAGATACGAAAAGGCCGCCGTTTTCCTGATTCTCATCTTCGTGGTACTCATCGTCGCCCTCAATATCTACGGTTCACTTTCCATGCTCATAATAGAGAAGGAGGACGACATAGGCACCCTGTACGCTCTCGGAGCGTCGGAGGGTTTCGTCAGGAAAGTGTTCGTGCTGGAAGGCTGGCTCATCTCGCTGTTCGGCCTTGCCGCAGGCTTGGCGGGCGGCCTCATACTGGCATTACTACAACAGCACTTCGGCCTGGTCAAAATGCCGGGCAACTATCTCGTCGATGCATATCCGGTGGTGGTGAAGGCCCCGGACGTGCTGCTCACGGCCGTTGCTGTGGCGGCCATTGGATTCATTATCGCCCTGCTGTCGGCAAGCCGCAGGCAGACCGCGGCTCAGGACTCCGAAAGATAACTGTCCCGCTGCTCCCTGAAGGGAACGGTAATCTGCAGCAGTTCTGTCCCCTTTTCGTCCGGGATAAGCGCAAAATCGGAACATTCGGCCGGCACGAGCAGGGCTTTCCCGTTCCTGATGGGGAACACGGCCTTGCTGCCGTAGATGTCCAGGCTGAGAGCCGCCGAACCCCTGGTGCACACATACAACACAAAGGCGTCGGCATCGCCCGCCACCTTTGCGGGGGAATGCAGGTCTATTTGCTCGACCACGAATTCCGGATAGTCGGCGATTTTGCCGCCCGGACGTTCCATCTTACCGGTAAATGCTTTATAATCAATAAAGTCCATGGCGTCGACGAGATTGAGTGAATCGTCGAACTCATCGGGATGGACAGTCTGTCCGAGGCCGCTCAGACAGAAATCGAGCGGCGAGGATTCACTGACCTCCAGAATCTCGAGCTTGCCTGAAGCCGCATGCGGAGTTCCGGGGGGTATGTGGATAAATTCGCCTGCCTTCGGAACGAATTCCCTGAGCAGACCGCCCACAGTACCGTCACCGCAAGCCGAAAATACCTCGGAGGCGTCAGTGTCGCGTTTCCATCCCACCATGAGGCGGGCGTCGGGGGCGGCGCTTATCACATACCAGAGCTTGCGCCTGCCAAGGAAATCGTAACGCTGGGCGGCGATGTCGGCATCGGGATGCACCCGCAGAGGCATGATGCCCCGGACACTTATCTTCTTGACCTGCACGGGGAACTGCCTGCCCCAGAAGCTGAAGGCATTGTCGCCCACCACCCTGTCGAGGTAGGTATCCATGATTTCGCTGACTGCGTTGCCGGCAAGCCACCCCTCGCGGATAATGGAATCCCGGTAACCAAGGTCGGCAAGCAAAAATTCATCGGTCCCCCAGCCATATTCGTCGGCCAGGGTGCAAAAACTTAACGGGTATAACTGTTTTTCGTCCATCGTGGCAGGATTTGTGCTGCAAAATTAAGGAAAAATAAGTATATTGCCCAGAGTTATATGAAAGGCATCAATATTTTTCTTGCGGACGGCTTCGAAGACATGGAAGCCCTCGCCACATGTGACGTCCTGCGCCGTGCAGGCCTGCAGGTCGAACTCGTATCCATAAAAAAAGACACTCCGGTTACCAGTTCCCACGGAGTCGAAATCGACGCCGAGTGGGTATTCGAAGACATGGAGCCCGTAGGCAGCGGCACTACGGAACAGGACGTGATGATTTTCCCCGGCGGCATGCCTGGAAGCGTCAACCTGGCCGGCTGCAAAAAGCTCATACAGGCCATGAAGGCTCACTACAAGGCAGGGGGAACCCTGGCTGCGATATGCGCCGCGCCAGGCCTGGTGCTAAGCCAGCTGGACGATGTTAAAGGCCTGGAATTCACATGCTTCGACGGCTTCGAGCAAAACCTTGTAGACAAGGGCGCGGTCTTCACTCCCAAGCCTGCCGTACACAGCGGGCGCATCATCACGGGCCGCAGTGCCGGCCATGCGGTAAGCTTCGCGCTCGCCATCGTGGAAGCGCTCGTGCCGGAAA
>CAMOGR010000056.1 GCA_946614205.1 uncultured Bacteroidales bacterium
CATACGACGCTGTCTGGAGCCGGTTCCGGAAGCTCGCCCGGGCAGCGCGCAGCAGGTCGGGAATGCCCTGCAGAAAGCGGTTCCGGCATGGCCTTTCCTGCTTGCCGCCGCCCTCGCAGCCGGCACCGCCGTTCTCGCCTCCCGGGAGGACACTCCCGGAATCGAACCTGCTGTCCAGGCCACCTCGGATACCACATCTGCAAGGAAACTCGAAAGCCCGGCAATAATAGACGAACTGTTCCAGCAGGCAACGGAAATGATTGAAGGTCAGTACGAATGAGAAGCCTTCCCGTCATATTCCTGCTGCTGTTTGCCAGTTTTCGCCTTGCGGCCCAGGACGATTGCGACAGCGTACTCGACCGCTACGAACAGATCTGCGACAAGTGCCTGGAACTGCGCACACGCATGGCTGCCGGAGAATCGGTGGACTACAGTGCCGTCACGGGACTTCTCGAGGAACTCGGGAAGTTGCGCGCCCAACTGCGCAGCGCCTCAGGGTCCATGACCAAGGAGCAGAAGGAACGATTCGCTTCAATACGCAGCCGCTACGACGGACACGCTTCACCGCCGGGGCAGACAGCCAAAGCCGGCAGGAAACCCGTGAAAGCAAAAAAACGCATTCAACCCCCTCCCCTCGAGCCCAAGTTCCCACGGCATCCTCCAATCGAAGCTGTCATGCCACCGCCAGGTGTGCCTCCGCTGCCGATCGGCACATCAATTGCCGGCGCCTTGGCTCCCAGGCCTCCGGCACCTGCGCGACCTCAGGCAAAGAGTCCCTGTCCGTGGCGTTTCGACGCAGCCCTGACAGTACAATTCAACGCAACACCGGCGGCTGGACTTTTTGCGAGCACATCATACAAGGCCTTCGGAGCCTTCCTCAGCGCCAGGACCAACTTCGTTCCCGCCATAAAAGAGTCGTACGCCATAACTGCCGACGGGCGCATCGAAGGCGGAGGACTGTTCTGGGGCCAGGGGGCTTCGAGCTACTCGCTCGGAAGCATCTGCGCAGGCCCCATCTGGCATCTTCTCCCCTCTCTTGCGCTGTATGTTGGAGCCGGATATGCAGACAGCAGCCTGATGCTGCTCGACGCCGGAGGCAAATGGGCCCGCGTCACCGATTATGGCGCCCGCGGCCTTGCCGGTGAAGCGGGAGCCGTCGTCACCCTGGGCAGTTTCAACATTCTCGCCGGCCTGTGGTGGCAGCGCGAAGTGGCATTTACCGCGGGTCTGGGCTGGAAATTCTGAGAATTCTTTGCTATCTTTGCGGCTCAATTCCCAGACCATGTCACAAAGCGACAAGACCCCCGACTGCATAAAGGTGCGCGGCGCGCGCGTACACAATCTCAAGAACATAGACGTTGACATTCCCCTTGGCAGAATCACAGGCATAGCCGGCGTGTCCGGCAGCGGCAAATCCAGCCTCGCCCTCGGCGTACTGTATGCCGAAGGTTCACGCAGATACCTCGACTCCCTTTCGACCTACACCCGCCGAAGGATGACCTTCGCCGCCAAGGCCGACGTGGACGACGTGCAGTACGTTCCCGCCGCCATCGCCCTTCATCAGCGTCCCGGAGTCCCGGGAATCCGCTCCACCTTCGGCACCGGCACCGAGTTGCTCAACAGCCTGAGGCTCATGTTCTCGCGCCTGTCAAGCCACCGCTGTCCCAACGGGCACTACTGTCCCCCGTCGCTGGCAGTCGCCGCCGAGCAGGAAATCGTCTGCCCCGAATGCGGAGCCCGTTTTTACGCACCCGGCGCCGAGGAACTTGCGTTCAACAGCCAGGGTGCATGCAAATGCTGCGGCGGTACCGGCACCATACGCACCGTCGACGAGTCCACCCTTGTCCCCGACGAAAGCCTCACAATCGACCAGGGCGCGGTGGCTCCCTGGGGCTCGCTGATGTGGTCTCTGATGAAGGACATCGCACGCGAGATGGGAGTCCGCACCGACGTGCCGTTCAGGGACCTCACTCCCGAAGAGAAGGAAATAGTTTACCACGGTCCGGCCGAGAAACGCCACATCATCTATAAGAACGAGAAGACCAACGGCTTTGCAGAGATGGACTTCACCTACTACAGCGCCGTGTATTCCGTAGAAAACGCCCTCGCCAAGGTGAAGGACGAAAAGGGCATGAAGAGGGTCGAAAAGTTTCTCAAGGAAGACCTCTGCCCCGAGTGCGGAGGTACGCGCCTGAGCGAGGCCGCACGCGCCCCGAGGCTCCGCGGGATCTCGCTTTCCGATGCCTGCAAGATGACGCTCGACGAGCTCACCGAATGGGTAAAAGGCGTCCCCGCGTCCCTTCCCGAAGAAATGCGTCCCATGGCGCAGAGCATCTGCGATTCATTCTTTCTCGTAGCCCGGCGCCTCAGGGACCTCGGGCTCGGATACCTGTCGCTCGACAGGGCCGCTTCGACTCTTTCCACCGGCGAGAGGCAGAGAATGCAGCTCGCCAGGGCCGTCCGCAACCGCACCACCGGAGTGCTGTACGTGCTCGACGAACCGTCCATCGGTCTGCATCCGTCCAACATAGTGGGACTCAACGGAGTGATGCACGACCTCGTGGCCGACGGCAATTCGGTGATACTCGTGGACCACGACCCGCAGATTCTCCGCGAGGCCGACTGGGTGGTGGAGATGGGCCCGGGAGCCGGAAGCGCTGGCGGCAAAGTGATTGCAGAAGGCACTGTAGGGGCCATCCGGTCCAATCCCGCTTCACGCATAGGGCCTTTTCTCGGCGACGCCGCGCCCGCTCCGCAAAGGCTCCGCAGCGACCTTTTCTCCGAAGGGCACATACGTCTGTCGACCAAGGAGATACACACGGTAAAGCCTCTTGTCGCAGACTTCCCGAAGGGGCGTCTGACCGTAGTCACCGGAGTCTCGGGTTCGGGCAAGACGACGATGGTCCTGGAGAGCCTGGTCCCCGCTCTTGAGGCCCTGACCAAGGGTACCCGCATGCCGGAGCACATCCTTTCCATAGAAGCCCCGGGAATACAGCACGTCAAGCTC
>CAMOGR010000057.1 GCA_946614205.1 uncultured Bacteroidales bacterium
AAAGGCCTTGCGGATACTTGTGACGGCTATTTCGGAGGCTACCTCACCGGCATTCATTCCACCCATGCCGTCGGCGACGACCATAAGGCAACCGTTCTTGCCCAGCGGGATAAGCGCATTGGGGTCAGACGGCACAGTCCATTCGGAGGACGTGAGGTCGGGATTGACGATGAAGTTGTCCTCGTTGTTGGTACGCACCAGGCCGACATCGGTGCCGGCGGTCATTTTGAAAGTGATATCGGACATAAAAAGAAAAAAATGGAGCGGCGGCGGACCGCCGCTCCCGATAAAAAGTTACTGTTAGTAGAGAGGCTGGTTGTAGCCGTGGTAACTGGAGTTGCCGCCATCCATCTGGATGATGGTCTGGCCGGTCACTTCGGCAATGGTGCTGTTGATTTTCTCGCGGAGAGCGCGGACCCTCTTGGTGACGGCGATGTAGCTCTGGCGGCCACGGTCGTTCATGAAGGAGATGAGTTCGACTTTCTCACGGACCTCCACAAGAGCGTCGACGCTTTCGCAGTTCTTGTACTCACGCTCGGCCTGGTCGAGAAGGTTGTTGAGGATTTCAGCCTGGTTCTGCTTGTTTGCCTGCTTGAATTTCTTGAAAGCAGCATCGGTGCCAAGCTGGTCGTAGCTGATGAATACATCCCTGCGGGCGCAGGAATCAAAGGCCATGGTGCCGATAATCATAAGACATACGGCTACAAATAATTTTTTCATGATGACAATAAATTATTGAGTTAAAAAATATTACTTAATCACAGGGCGGTCGTTGCCGGTGCGCCTCTTGATAGCGTCCTGAACGCTGTTGCTCTCGGCCTTCTTCTGTGCCTCCTTGACTTGCTCAGGAGTGGGTTCGGGCTTCTTGTTCATCTCTTCGAGCTTGCTGTTCAGGGTGTTGATTTCCTGCTGGGCATCTTCCACCTTCCTGTTGGCCTTGTCGGCACTGTTGACGGCATCCTGCAGTTCGTCGCGCAGGGTGACTGCATGCTGCACAAGGGCGTCACGCTCGCTCTGGGCGTCACGCAGCTGCTTCTGGACGCGGGCCTTCTCGGCAGCCGACTTGGTCTCGGCCTCGATAAGTGCGTCGTTGAGTTCTTCGATCTGGGCATCGCTCTCGACGAGTGCATCCTGAACCTCACGAATCTGCTCCTGCTTGTTCTGGATTTCCTTGTCGAATTTCTTGCCCTGGAGGACATTCCAGGTCACAAGGCCGGCTACGGCTAGCACAAGCACTGCGAACATAATCCAAAGTGCGCGCTTGTACGGACGGAGCGCCTGCTGACGGAAGAGGTTGAGACGCTCGGTCATACCGATGCTGCTCACGAGGCTCTGCTTGCCCTGGGGAACGATGAATCCCATGAGGGGGCCCTTGGATGAGAGACGGATTTCGTCTCCGGAAGAGAGTCTCCACTCTCCCTGGATGGGCTGCCCGTTGACGAAAGTGGGGTTGGTCTGGGAAAGGTTGATGAGTTTCCAGCCGTCGCCTTCCTTCACGATGGCAGCGTGCCTGCGGCTGACGGTCTCGAAGGACTCGTCGAAACGCACCTGACACGCGGAATCACGGCCAAGCTCAATCTGGTCGACGATGATTTTCTGGGACTCGCCAGCATGATGGTAGACGGACTCCGTCTTGTGCTCAAGGATGTAATACTGCCTTCCCGAAGCATTGAAGACGGCCGCCATTCCGGCTCCTACCGAGCCGGCAACGGTTCTTTTGTAACTTGTCTCCATAAAGATAAATAGTAATTAAAAGGTTATAAATTAGTTGGTTTCGAATCTTAGTTTGATGTCCCCCGCAGTTATGATGTCGCCATCCTTCAGAGGCTCGCCTTCGGGCGGGGCTGAGCGCGAATTGACAAATGTGCCGTTGGTCGACGTCTCCCATGAAAAGCTTTCGCCGTTCCACTGCCCGTCGCGGGCTATCCATTCCGAGGACGGAAGCTCCTCCAGCGTGAAATGCTTACGGGAAACATACGATTCCGAATAATCTTTCAGCTGTATCATATTGTCCTCACCGCGGCCGGCGGTCACAAGGTGGCGGCCGCTCTCGCGCATGAGGGCGCCGAGGTCATAAACGGTACCGTGCTCAAGGCCCTGCATGATGCGGAGGAAGGCTCCCCCGCGGGCACCGGGAGGAAGGGGCCTGGACTGAGGCTGGGGCTGGGGCTGCGGCTGCAACGCATGATGCTCGAAAGAGCCGTAGCGCGGGACGAGTTCCATGGCCTCGCGGGCAGTCTGGATACGCTCCTTGAGGTCAGGTACAAGGCAGCGCGATATGAGCCTTTCCCATGCCATGCCGTTCGGAGCCCCGAGGAGTGCGGAACGGTCCCACTCCCCTGCCTTGCCACGACGCTGGTAGCGCACGAGGTCGTTTTCGTCCTCGAGAGGGCCGAAGGGCAGCACGCCGGTAATCATCTGATACATAACCACTCCGAAGGAGAACAAATCGGTAGTGGGAAGGACGGTGCTGTTGCCGCGAGCCCGGTTGACCTGCTCGGGCGGCATGTATGCATAGGTTCCGAAAATCTGGTAAGGCTTGCCGAAGATGTTGCGTTCGGTCATGCGCTTGTTGCGGTCGCCGCTGATGCCGAAGTCGGTGAGTACTGCGGTGCCGTCATGCTTGA
>CAMOGR010000058.1 GCA_946614205.1 uncultured Bacteroidales bacterium
GGCGTATATGCCGAAGGAGATTTCATCGGCACCCGCATACATGTGGCAGATGCGCATCTGGCTGAAGTTGACGCCGTCCGTGGAGCACTCAATGCAGTAATCGTCGGCCCGGCGGGAGAAGCGGTACCACATGGTCTTGACATCGGCGGGGATGGCCGTAGTGGCCCAGTCAGAGTAGCCGTTGTTGGTGGCTACGCTGCCAAGGTGCTGGAACTCCTCGTTCTCGAACTCGACGGAGCCCTTGAGCCAGTTTTCGCTGTCGAGGTACATCACTACGCCGCACTGGTCGAAACGCCGGTGGCTCTGCGTGAAGTCGGTCTTCACCACAAAGCTGAAGTACTGCTCGCGGGTTTTCATCTGCAGCACAGGTGCATTGTCGTTCCGGAAATGATAGTATGTCCGTTGCCAAAGGTCGGTATGCGGAGCGGTCGTGATGGATATGGTGCCGTCCTTGATTTCGCAGGCTGCCGGCTCCCGGGTCCACTGGAGCTGCTCCAGGTTAATCTGCCCGCCGGCCGCAAGGGCATCGGCGACGCTGTCCGTAATTGCTTGCGAGGGGTTGCCGCAAGAAACTGCACAGAAGCATAATCCGGTGCAGAGTAATTCATTGAATCTGGTCATATTTCAATACAATATTTGCCTTGCTTTCACTTGCCCTCCAATGCTTTGATGCACCAGGAAAAGGCCGCTGCAAGCCGTTTGTCTCCATCCTGGAAATGCCCGCCGGGATTCCAGGCCAGAGTGCAGTTTTCACTTCCGAGCGAGGCTTTGAGAAGTTCATATTCTCCGCGGACGCTGTCGCCTACACGGGCAATGGACCTGTTCTTCACGTGCTCCTCCCGGTCTCCCAGGCTCAGATACACCTTCCGGGCCTTCACTTGATGTGCCTTTGCGAAGTCCAGCCAGTCCCTGATCCAGAGGGAAGGTGAGGCCGCCGCTACGGCGGCAAAACGCTCCGTCTGCATAGAAGACCAGAGGGCGAAAAGACCTCCCAGCGAGTAGCCGCCGAGTATGACTGGCAGTTTCCCGTATTCTGCTTCAAGTGCCGGCAGAAGCGACTCCGTCACGTAGCGGAGCGTCTCGCCGGTCATTGTCCCCACTTCCGGATTCCGGTTGATCGCATCGTCGTGCCAGGGCGTGAGGTCCAGGTCCCAGTCGAACACCTGGAATGCCGCCAGAACGAAAGGTACGCCGCAGGCCTCGGAGATAAGCTCCGCGGTGCTGTCGAAAATGCCGCGCTCATGGTTCCCAAGCGTCTGAATGAGGATATAATCAGGCTGGCCGGTGTCTGAAATAAAGCACTCGCGGCCGTCTATGGTGCATGTTTTGTGGCTCACGGCCTCCGGACCTGCAAGCATGGCGGGATACTGTTTCTTCCTATTTGAGGTTCTCCCGGAAGAAGGTCTCGATCTTGTCGTAAGGAATCACTCCTGCAACGTCGTCGTACAAATCCACGTGTGAGGCGCCGGGGATGATAAGCATTTCCTTGTTGCCCTCTTTGGCGCTCTCTCCGACGACATGCTTTCCGGTCATGCGCTCGAATGCGTACTCGCTGAAGTAACGGCTGTGGGCCTTCCCGCCGTGGATTAGAAGCACGGGATTTTCAATTTCATGTGCCCAGGCCAGCAGGGGCTGGTTCAGAAAACTCTGGCAACCGATAACGTTCCAGCCGTCATTGGAGTTGCCGCTGCGCTTGTGATAGCCGCGAGGCGTTTTGTAATAGGCGTGGTAGTCTTTGACGAACCAGGGTGCATCCTCGGGAAGAGGGTCGACGACACCGCCTGCGCGTTCATAAGTTCCCGCGGCGAAATCCTTCGTGCGCTGGTCTGCCAGAGCGCGGCGCTTTTCCTGACGCTGTGCGGGAGTATCCTCGCTGGCGAAGTACCCCTCGACGTTCACCTTGCTCATGTCGTACATGGTAGAGGCGACAGTGGCTTTGATTCGCGGATCGAGAGCCGCAGCGTTGACTGCCATGCCTCCAAAGCCGCAGATGCCGATGATGCCGATGCGCTCCGGGTCCGCCAGCTCGCAGTTGGAAAGGAAATCGACGGCTGCGAGGAAATCCTCGGTGTTGATGTCGGGGGATGCCATCCTGCGGGGCTCGCCACCGGATTCGCCGGTGAACGAAGGGTCGAAGGCAATGGCCACGAAGCCTCTTTCTGCCATGTGCTGGGCGTACAGGCCGCTGGATTGTTCCTTAACTGCGCCGAAGGGACCGCTCACCGCAATGGCGGGAAGTCTTCCGGATGCATCCTTGGGAACGTACATATCTGCCGCCAGCTCAATGCCATAGCGGTTGTGGAAGGTCACCTTGCAGTGGTCCACGAGTTCGGATTTTTGGAAGGTCTTGTCCCACTCCTGGGTAAGATTCAGTTTGTTCATATTCTCGATTGTGTTTGATTTGCATGAAAGCAGCAGCAAAGCCGCTGCGAAAACAGTGATGATATTCTTGAACATGTTGCAAAGGTAGCGTTTTTCAAGGACAGTGGCAATATAATAAGATATGGGGAGAGCGGCAGCATGAAGTAATTTTCCATCAACAATAAAAATTACTATCTTTGTGCGATATGGCAAAGAAAGAAAGCAGTTCATTCAAGGGAGGCTGGATTGTCCGTAACCTGGTGCTCGGAGTCGCGTTCGTACTCCTTGTGGTGGCGGTGGTCAGCATTTTCCTCTCCATACGTACGCGTCACGGCAAGGAGGTTACCGTGCCCGACATGACCAACCTCTCCCTCGCAGACGCCCGTTCCACAGCAGCTGCAGCCGGCCTGCGTGTTCAGGTTCTCGATTCCGTTTATATGCGCAGGATGGCGCGTGGCGCGGTTGTGAGCCAGCTCCCCAAGCCCGGAGCAAGCGTCAAGCCAGGCCGCAAGATTTCCCTGACGCTCAATTCCATCGTGCCTAAGAAGGTAACGATGCCCAACCTCATTCACACTTCGCTGCGTCAGGCAAAGGCTGAACTGACGTCCCGCGGGCTCGTGCTCGGCAGGCTCAACTACGTGAGCGACATTGCGACCAACAATGTGCTCCGCCAGCAGATGCACGGGCGCGACGTTCCCGCCGGCAAAGAGGTATACAGCGGTTCCACCATTGACCTTACTCTCGGTCTCAACGGTTCCGACGCCATGACCTATGTCCCCAAGCTGCATGGTTACAAGTACCTTAACGCAGTCAGTACGCTCCATGACAATTCGCTCAACGTGAGCGCCCTCATATTCGACAAGGGAGTCCGCACTTACAGCGATTCCCTTGCGGCGGTAGTCTACTCCCAGCGCCCTGCGGCGACCGGATATCCCACCGTTATGGGGACCGGAGTCACTCTCTACCTCAAGCTTGATGGAGACCTGGGAGCAGAGTGACGAGCAGCAGGAACTGTTCGAGCATTTCCGTATGGAGGTCGACCCCGGTCAGGCCCCGCTGCGAATCGACAAATACATGTCTTCCCACATGGAGCACACGTCGCGCCATAAGGTGCAGTGCGCCATCAAGGAAGGATTCGTTCAGGTAGGGGACAAGACGGTCAAAGCCAATTACATAGTGCGCCCCGGAGACGTGATTCGCTTCGTGATGCCGTATCAGCGCCGCGGAGTCGAGATTATTCCGCAGAACATTCCGCTCGATATAGTGTACGAAGACGACGACGTCCTGGTCGTGGACAAGCCGGCAGGCATGGTGGTCCACCCGGGACACGGCAACTACGACGGTACACTCGTTAATGCACTGGCTTTCCATCTGGGCATAACTCAGGGGGCGGATGACGACGGCGACGACAGGATGGGGGTGCTGGTACACCGTATCGACAAGGATACCAGCGGGTTGCTGGTAGTGGCAAAGAACGATGAAAGCCAGATGAGTCTCGCCCGGCAGTTCTTCTATCATACCATAGAACGCCGTTACGTCGCAATAGTCTGGGGAGACATGCCTGATGATGCAGGCACCGTGGATGCAAACCTCATGCGTGACCCGTCCGACCGCCTGCGTTTCTGCACTACGCCCGACCCCGAAAAGGGCAAACACGCCGTCACACATTGGAAGGTACTCGAACGCCTCGGGTTCGTTACCCTGGTAGAGTGCAAGCTTGAGACCGGCCGTACCCACCAGATACGCGTACACCTGTCCAGCATTGGCCATCCTATTTTCGGGGACGAAAAATATGGCGGAACCGAAATCCGTCAGGGGACCATATATGCGAAGTACAGGCAGTTCATAGCCAATTGTTTCAAGGTCTGTCCCCGCCAGGCCCTGCATGCCCGTACCCTTGGTTTCGAGCATCCTGGCACCGGGAGGCAGGTATGCTTCGAGAGCCCTCTTCCCGCCGACATGTCAGCCTTGCTGGACAAGTGGCGCTCGTACGTTGCCCCGGCAGCAGGGGAGTAACAGCAAAGGCGCTCAACTGAGCGCCTTTCCCGTTTCATCATAGAATTCATATTGCAGGATGCTGTGGTCCGATTGTTCGACGACCTTCAGCTTGCATTTGTACTTGCGTCTCCATTTAATCGCGAAGGAGTCCAGAATGCCTCGGGTGAGGTAAGCACCCAGGATAGGACCGGTCTTCAGCGTCAAGTTCCTTTTGCCTTTTTCCACGAGGTCGGAGAGTTTGCGCTCTATCTCCTCGTCTATCACCAGGGTGGAGGCAATCTTGCCGGT
>CAMOGR010000059.1 GCA_946614205.1 uncultured Bacteroidales bacterium
GATGGCGCGGATGACTCCGCCGCAGAAGCCGGAACCGGGGTCGATGGCGACCTTTATCATAGGATGCCGAACTTTCCCTGGATGAGGCCCTGCACCCATGCGAGTTCCTCTTCGAAGGTCATGTCGGAATTGTCGAGTTCGAATGCGTCGGCGGCACGCCTGAGCGGGGCCGTCTCCCTGTGGGAGTCGATGTAGTCGCGCTCGCGCAGGTTGCGGACCACCTCCTCAAGCAGGGGAGTCTCGCCTTTCGCCACCAGCTCGTCGTAGCGGCGCTGTGCGCGCACCTGCTCCGATGCGGTCATGAAAATCTTCAGCTGGGCGTCGGGGAAAACGGCCGTGCCGATGTCGCGTCCGTCCATGACTATCCGTCCGCGGCGGCCGAATTCGTGCAGCTTGTCGTCCACCCATTCGCGCACGTAGGGTACCGCTGCGACGGGGCTCACCCGCGAGCTGATTTCCATGCTGCGGATTTGCTGCTCGATGCAGCGTGGTCCCATGCAGAGCCGTCCCTCGGCGTCGAAGTGGAGGTCCAGCGTGGCGAGTGCCTCGTGAAGCTCTTCGCTGACGGTGCCCAGGCGCGACAGGAACCTCTCCTCCATTGCGAAGAGAGTGACGCCACGGTAGAGGGCTCCTGAGTCGAGATACAGGAAGCCGAATTTGCGGGCGATTTTCTTCGCCAGCGAACTCTTGCCTGTCGACGAATAGCCGTCGACGGCTATAATGATATCGGGAATCTTCATTTGGCACAAATGTAGAAAAAATTAACGATATTTGCAGTATTATGAAAATTCTCATTATCGACGATGAGCGGAGCATCCGCAACTCCCTCGGAGAGATTCTCTCCGACGAAGGATATTCGGTTGATACCGCAGAGAGCGGTGCGGAAGGCCTGCGGCTTGCCGGAGCCACCCATTACGACATTATTTTCTGCGACATCAAGATGCCCGGAGGCCTGGACGGCATCGAGGTCCTCGGCAAACTGGTCTCCGAGGGCACGGACAGCGCAGTGGTCATGATTTCCGGACACGGCGACATAGACACGGCCGTCGAATGCATAAAGAAAGGCGCCTTCGACTTCATCCAGAAACCTCTCGACCTCAACCGCATCCTCATCACCGTCAAGAATGCGACCGACCGCAACAAACTGGTCACACAGACCAGGATGCTCAAGAAGAAGGCTTACGGAGGCGACCGCATGGTAGGCGAATCTGCCGCCATCACCCGCGTACGCGAAATAATAGAAAAGGTGGCTCCCACTCCCGCCAGGGTGCTCATCACCGGTGGCAACGGTTCCGGCAAGGAACTGGTAGCCAGGAGCCTGCACGCCCTCAGCGACCGCTCCGGCCAGCCCTACATAGAGGTGAATTGTGCTGCTATCCCTTCCGAGCTCATCGAGAGCGAACTCTTCGGTCACGAAAAAGGTTCCTTCACTTCCGCCATCAAGCAGCACAAGGGCAAGTTCGAGCAGGCTGACGGCGGCACTCTCTTCCTCGACGAGATCGGCGACATGTCCCTCGCCGCGCAGGCCAAGGTGCTCCGTGTGCTTCAGGAGAACAAGCTCTCCAGGGTGGGCAGCGACACCGACATCAAGGTGGACGTGCGCGTGCTCGCCGCCACCAACAAGGACCTTCCGGCTGAGATAGAAAAGGGCAATTTCCGCGAAGACCTTTATCACCGTCTGAGCGTGATAGTCATCAAGGTGCCCAGTCTGGACGAGCGCAAGGAGGATATCCCCCTGCTGGTGGACTATTTCGTCGACAAGCTGTGTACGGAAACCGCCATGCCCCGCAAGACTTTCAGCCCCGAGGCTGTCCGGCTGCTGCAGGAACGTAGCTGGAAAGGCAACATACGCGAGCTGCACAATGTGGTGGAGCGCCTCCTCATACTTGGAGACGCCGTCATAACTCCCGAGAACGTAAGGGATTACGTATTATAGACGTTCGATTTTGAGTTGCTGGATACGGTAGGTTCCGTTCTTGCAGTTCATGAAAATCGTCACGCTGAAGGCTTCTCCGCCGGCCATCAGCGTGCCGAGGGCGTATTTCATGCCCGCCCGTCCGGTGGTGTGCGTGAGATTGAAACTGCGCGGGGAATAATTGTCGAAGAAAGTCTTCACTATCTGGCGTGCCTGGGCGCGGCTGGCGTCGCTTTCCCGTGCGAGCACCGCGATTTCCAGATTCTCTGCGAACCATGCGGAAAGGGCCTCCGCATTGCCTGCGGCGAGGTATTTGCTGATGGGGACGAATACGTCGTCGGAGCCGTCGGGCGCCGGAGCGGAAGACTGCATGATGTTCTTTACGACGACCTGGCCCATGGCTGCACGGCATGGCAGCAGCAGGACCAGAGCTATGAATGCTATTCTGAGGTGCTTCATACTATGGCTTGATGCGTTGCAAATATCAAGCCAATTTGCTATTTTTGTGGGTCATGCGAATCACGCTGCTCACAATGGGGAAGACCGACATGCCCTGGGTCGCCGACGGCCTGAGGATGTATTGTTCGCGCCTGTCTCACTACGTGCCGTTCACGGTAAGGGAACTGCCCGAGCTCAAGGGCGTGAGGTCCCTTTCCCGCGAGCAGATAAAGCAGCGCGAGGGTGAGCTGCTGCTCGATGCCGCAGGTCCGTCCGACACTGTGGTGCTCCTCGACGAGCACGGCGCCGAGTACACTTCGGTGCAGTTCGCCGCCTGGCTGCAGAAACTCATGAATGCAGGCCGGGACATCGTATTCGTGGTCGGGGGCGCATACGGTTTTTCGCCCCAGGTGTACGCGCGAGCCTCCTCCAAACTGTCCCTGTCGAAAATGACCTGCTCCCATCAGCTCGTGAGAACGGTTTTTGCAGAGCAGCTTTACAGGGCGTTCACCATACTTAAGGGAGAGCCTTATCACAATGAGTAGGAAAGTTAGCTTAAGGGACTATATAATTCCGGTGCTGGTGGCCGCCAGCGCCCTCCTTGTACTTTTTGCCGTGCTGTCGCCGCGCTCCGTAGGGGATACGCGCACCGTCGCGTCCAAGGTGGAGAAGCGCCTGCAGCGGCGCATGGCCAAACTTGACTGGTACATCGCCCACCCCCAGGCAAAACTGCCTGACGACATGGTGATTTACACCTATACTGACGACACGCTCCGCATGTGGAGGGGCCAGTTCCCCATTCTCAACGACGCCATCTCCTCCCGCATGGTGGTCCAGCGCATCGTGAGTCCCAGGGCCAATCTCGATTCGCCCCTGGGCTCGGTG
>CAMOGR010000060.1 GCA_946614205.1 uncultured Bacteroidales bacterium
CACCCTGCCACTTCTTCCAGGCATTGGCGACATTGGCATTCTTGGAAGAGTACTGGATGCGTACCGCCTGGCTTTGGGACATATACTTTTTCTGAATCTCGAGCCGCAGTGTGCGCAGAGCGATTTTCTGAGGGTCGGAAACCTCGCCTATGTAGCGCACCTCCTCACTGGAGGCATATTCCCTTGTGCTGCCGGGACATCCGTAGACCATGGTGAAATCCCCTTCACGGACGCCGCTGCGGTTGATCCGGAAGAACTTTTTGGGCACGTACGGTACGTTGTCGGGAGAATAGTCGGCGGGATTGTTGTCCGCGTCGGCATATATGCGGAACACCGAGAAATCTCCGGTGTGGCGGGGCCACATCCAGTTGTCGGTGTCGCCCCCGAACTTGCCTATGGAGGACGGCGGGGCGCCCACGAGGCGTACGTCGCGGTATACCCTGTAGACGAACAGGAAATACTGGTTTGCATAGTACAGGGCCTCGACGCTGGCGCGTATGCCTTTGGATTTGTCCTCGGTAAGGCGCACGATGGCAGATGAATTAGCCTGCACTACGGAATCACGCTGAGCCTCTGTCATCGAGGGGTCATAACCGTTCAGGACGGCCGTCGTGACGTCTTCCATGCGGTCCAGGAAGCTTACCGTAAGACCGGGATTGGGAAGTTCGTCACCGCGGCAGCCCGCCCAGAAACCATCCCGGAGGTAGTCGTGCCCGACGCTGCTGTGGCGCTGTATGTAGCTGTAACCGCAATGATGGTTGGTCAGCAGCAGGCCGCTTGCAGAAACGAGTTCGCCGGTGCAGCCGGAGCCGAAAAGCACCACTGCATCCTTGAGCGACGCTTTGTTTATGCTGTAAATGTCGTCGGCTCCGAGGCGGCAGCCTTTTGCGCCCATGTCGTCGATTCTCTGGGAAATGAGCGCGGGAAGCCACATACCCTCATCGGCCCGGGCAGTTGCCCAGGCCGAGAGGAAAAGAGTGATTATCAGTAGAGTACGTTTCATTCTAAAATCCGAAGATGTCTTCGAGTGTCAGAGTCTTGACAGGCCCGAGAGTCTTGAGATAATTCATATCTATGTCGGCAGGGTCGCCCAGGACTGCGTAGTTGTAGGTACGGTCCTTTATCCACTGCTGCTGGGCGGCTTTCACATCGTCCAGGGTAAGAGCGGGAAGGGCCTCGAAGACGGCCTTGTCGAGCGGCTCCTGCAGCCCCATGCGGCGGCACTCGCGGTATGCCCAAAGCACGCTGTAGCCAGTGGTGCGCTGGGTACGGTAGCGGCTGTCGAGTGCGTCCTTGGCGACGGCGAAGGCGGCATCGGACTCGGGCATGTTGTTGATTATGTCGTCGAAGGCTGCGATGGCCTTGGGAAGCTTGTCGGTCTGCGTGGCTATGAAAGCATCGAAGGAGAAGGTGTCGTCCTTGCTTGCAGGGCCCCTGAGACGTGCGGATGCGCTGTATGCAAGACCGCGGGCCTCACGGAGCTCCTGGAACACGATGCTGTTCATGCCTCCGCCGAAGTACTCGTTGAGAAGCGTCCTGACAGGTTCGCTCGCGGCATCGAAGGATTCTCCCCTGTTGGAGTACTGGTCGTAGTAGACGTTGTTTGCCTTGAAGGGAACGAGAAGCACTTGGGCGGACGGAGTCTGCACCTTATACGTAAAACGCTCGGGGAGAGCCTTGTAGGAGCCCTCGAAGGGCACCTGAGCCTTGAACTCCTCCTCGCTGGCAGGGCCGTAATAGAGCAGTTCGCAGCCGTTGCCTACGAGGTCCCTGACCTTCTGAAGGAGCTCTTCGGAAGAGAGTGCGGCGATCGCCGCGTTGGACAAGCGGGTCTTCTTCACATACTCGGGGCCGTAGGTGGCATAGGCAACCAGGGCTGAATAGCAGCCCCTCTGGTTGAGCTTGCTGTCCGCACGGCTCTTGAATTCGGCAGCCTTGAGGCTTGCAAGGGCTTCCTCGTCTGCTACTGCATTCAAGGCAAGGTCGCGTACCACTGCAAGAGCCTCGCCCATGTTGTCGGAAAGGCCGCTGAGGGTAAAGGCCGCCTGATGCGCGCCGGCGCTGCAGCTGAAGTCGCAGGCAAGCGAGTACATCTTCTGTGCGATCTGCGCGGCGCTTGCCTCGGGAGTGCCGAGGTAAGGCAGGTAGTCAAGTGCAAACCCCAATGCAGGGTCGTCCTCGGTGCCTACGTTGTACACCAGCGACAGCTGGAATACGTCGTTGAGAGTGTTCTTCTTGTACAGTACGTCCACGCCCTCCGCAAGGCTGAAGCGGGACATATCCTTGCTGAAGTCGACGAATACGGGTTCGATGGGGCGCACCTCGGAGTTCTGGATTTCGGTGAGGAAGGGGCTCTGCTTGTCACGGTTGGTGACGATGGGAGTAATCTTGGGTGCGGAAATCTTCTGGATGTCGGGGTCCACGCCCTTGCGCTTGTAGACTGCGGCATAGGACTCGGAGCCGAGGTATTTGCCCGCCCAGGCCACTACGTCGTCCTTGGTAACGGCCTCGTAACGGGCCAGTTCGCCGGCAGCGTCCTTCCAGGGGATGCCGTTGATGAAGGCGTCCACGTAGAGCATTGCACGGGAAGAGTTATGTTCAAGCTCACGCATCTTCTGCAGACGGATGTTGTTGACGGTGGAGCTGATGAGAGACTCGTCGAAGTCGCCTGAAGCGAGTTTCCCGACCTGCTCAAGAAGGAGGTCGCGCAGCTGCTCGAGAGTCTGTCCCTGACGGGGATAACCCATTACATCGAAGGTGCTGTAGTCGGGCTGCAGGCTCGCAACGGCATAGGCGCGGAGAGCCTTTTGCTGCTGGTTGACATTGATGTCGATGAGGCCTGCCTGACCGTTGGAAAGAATGGAGCCGGCAATTTCGGCGACTGCGGAGCTCTGCAGATCGGGGGCTCCGGGAAGACGCCACGCAAGTGCGAGCATCTCCGCCTCGGGGCCGAAGACATCGAGCTGCACGGGGGAAGTGATGGGCTGCTCCTGCTCGAACTTGAGCTCGGGAACGGGAGCGCCGGCCTTCCAGTCGCCCCAGTATTTTTCTATCACGGCCACCATCTCGTCGGGGTCGAAGTCGCCGCTCACGCAGATGGCGATGTTGTTGGGAACGTAGTAAGTGGACTGGAACTTCTTGATATTGGTGATGGAAGGATTCTTGAGGTGCTCCTGGGTGCCGATGGTGGTCTGCTGTCCGTAGGGGTGATGGGGGAAGAGCAGCTTGGCTATGCCTTCCCAGACCTTGCGGCTGTCCTGGGTGAGGGACATGTTCTTCTCTTCGTATACGGCCTCGAGCTCGGTATGGAAGCCGCGGATGACGCTGTTGCGGAAGCGGTCGGCCTGGATGCGGGCCCAGTTGTCAATCTGGTTCGAGGGAATGTCTTCCGTGTACACGGTTTCGTCGTCGCTGGTGAAGGCATTGGTGCCGTCGGCTCCTATCATGCTCATCAGCTTGTCATACTCGTTGGGAATCGCAATCTTGGATGCCTCGTAGCTCACGGAGTCGATGATGCGGTAGAAAGCCTCACGCTCGGCAGGGTCCTTGAGCGTCCTGTATTGTTCGAAGAGCTGCTCAATCTGGTCGAGCATGGGTTTCTCAGCCTCGTAGTCGGTGGTGCCGAACTTGTCCGTACCCTTGAACATAAGGTGCTCAAGGTAGTGGGCAAGGCCGGTCGTTTCGCTCGGGTCGTTCTTGCTGCCCACCCTCACGGCGATGTAGGTCTGGATGCGGGGCTGCTCTTTATTGACGGACATGAAGAGCTTCAGACCGTTGTCGAGGGTGTAGATTTTGGTTTCCAGGGGATCGTTCGGGACGGTCTCGTACTTGTTGCAGGACAGCAACATAAGTGATGCTGCAAGCAAAGCAGGGAGGATTCGTTTCATATGATACACTAACTGATTTGGGCAAATATAAAAAAAATTGTTCTCATATTTTGTTTTTCTCAGAATAATCCATATATTAGCAGCGAAGTTTTTCATAGTTTAAGTTTAGGTTAAGTAGCGGGCCGCTCGCAGTGATGCAAGCGGCCCGTGAATTTTATACTTATAAAAATCTTTTTAAGAAAAGTTCTTACGATTTTTAAAGAGGTGTGACGAGGGTTTGCCTATATTGCCGGCAAAACACGTTCACTATGAAAAAGATACTTATTCTCTTCAGCGCGGCCGCATCCCTTGTCGGGGCCGCCTCATGTCAGGAACTCATGCAATCCTTCGGCAGGCAGGGCATCCTGCAGATTCGTTTCGCAGACGGCACAGTGCCTGCAACCAAGGCGGCGTTTCCCGACACGAACGACTTCATCCTTACCATCACCGACTCCAAGGGCAATTCCGTATTCGACGGCAAGTACGGGGCCGTGGACGAAAACCTCAAACTCGACGAAGGCACATACACGGTCAGCGCCCGCAGCTGCGACTTCTCCTCTCCCCTCTTCGACACGCCTCAGTACGGAGACACCCAGGTGGCGGCGATAAAGGCTGGGAAAACCACGGTGGTCACGCTCGCGTGTGTGCAGATGAATGCCGGGATACGCCTCATAATCGACCCGGGCTTCCTCACCGCCTACCCCAACGCAGTGCTGTACCTCAAGGCAAGTTCCGGCAGGCTGATGTATTCCTATTCCGAGAGGCGCATTGCATTCTTTCTGCCCGGGACAGTCAACCTCGACATGGTCGACGGTGGCAGCGAGAGAACGGTTTTCACCACCCGGCTTGAGCCCCAGCAGATACTTACCCTCGGAGTCGTTGCCGGTTCCGAAGCCACAAAGGGAGGAGTGCGGGTGCAGGTGGACACGTCCCGCAACTGGACGTCGGACAGTTTCGTGCTCGGCGGAGGAGGCGGCAGCGGAAGCGCCACTTCGGCAGCCTACAACGTAGAGGAGGCCAGGCAGCACACCGGCGACGAGGATGTTTGGGTATACGGATATATAGTAGGAGGCGACCTGTCTTCGAGCAAATGTTCGTTCAGTCCTCCGTTTTCTTCCAGGACCAACATCGTAATCGCCAACAAGACTTCAGTTACGGAAAAGTCGCTGTGCCTGTCGGTGCAGCTCGCCAAGGGAAGCATACGCGACGCCCTCAATCTTGTCGACCATCCCGAACTCGTCGGCAGCCAGGTGT
>CAMOGR010000061.1 GCA_946614205.1 uncultured Bacteroidales bacterium
CATCCGCCGAACCGGCGCCGGGAGCCATGCGGCTTATGGGGCTGCCGCCATATCGGATGTTGGAATCGTTGCCTCCAATGCCTCCCTGGGCGTAGAGACCGCTGAGGCGTATGCGCTGAGCCTTGTGACTCTCGGACTCGATGCTTGCCCAGCGGGCGGCGTCGCATTCCGAGTATGTGTCTGTGGCAGAGGGCGTTGCGTCTGAATGCGTGTCGGCCTGAACTGCGTCCTCAGGAGCATTCCCGTGCTGAGCCGGTGTCTCTGAGGGCTGGCTTGTTCCGGATACATCTGCGAGCAGGGGCCTGCTGGCGGACCGCCTGGAACGGGTGACGGGGGAGACGACGGGGCCGGAAGCGGCCGGAACATCGTCCGCTGCGATTTCCAGGACCTCGGCTGCGGTATCCGGAATGAGTTCCGCGGTCGCGGGACCCTCCTGAGGCAGGATTTCCCCGCCAGGGACCGCGCCCGGACCACCCCAGTTGAAGAAGAGCCCGACGGCAAGTGCGGCAGCGGCGAAAGCGGGTACAGCCCACTTCCACCAGGCCACTGCTGGCGTTGCCGGTTCGAGACGCTCCGACACGGCACGCCAAACCCGCCGGGGGGCTTTTGCCTCGGCGTCTTGGAGCATCGACCGGACCTGCCTGTCGAAATCTTGCCAGTTGTCTTGCATCTTACTATACTTTCAATGTTTGCCAATCTTTGCCTGCAGCAACGCCCTTGCCCTCAGCAGCTGCGAACGGGAGGTGGCCTCGGAGATGCCGAGCTGTCCGGCTATCTCCGCATGCGAGTACCCTTCCACTACGTACATATTGAAGACGGTACGGAACCCCGGAGGAAGCTCCGCTATGGCCCTTTCCAACTCCTTGAGCGAAATCTGCTGGATGGCGGAAGGGGCATCGCTGGAGACGTTCCAGGCGGTATCCACGTCTGTGCTGTCTTTCAGTACGTCGTTTTTCCTGAGGTTCATCAGGGCGGTGTTGACAAAGATCTTGCGGGCCCATCCTTCAAAGGAGCCTTCTCCTGAGAAGGTGTCAAGTTTGGCGAACAGCGTCACAAATCCTTCCTGAAGGACGTCCTCGGCAGAGAGCCTGTCTCCCATGTAACGCAGGCAGACGGCATACATTTTGCCGGACAGGGCGTCGTAGATGGCTTTTTGCGCACGTCTGTCGCCTTCCTTGGCTTTCGGTATCCAGGAATTAAGATGCGAAATGTCAGCAAAAAGTTGCATCGGCCTCAAAAAAAACTTAAACCGGAGAAAATGCTTGCACAAACTCCGAAACAGATTGCGAAAATAGGCAAAAAATCAATAATTTTGTAACGACATGAGAAAACTCCTGCTCTGTTTGTGCCTCGCCGCACTCGCCGTCCCGCAGTTTGCGGCGGCCCAAAACACCGTTCCAAAGGCCGCAGAGGCCATTCCGGACGGTGAGAAGGACCCTTCGGCAATAGCACTTGAGAACACCATACTCGATGCCGTCACTCTCATGGAATCCGGCGGGTACGACGAGGCCCGAGCCATTCTCGACTCCCTCGATCACGCCGGCGCCTCCGACGCCGCAGTGCAATACTACCTCGGCCTGTGCAGTTACGCGACCCGCGACATCCCCGCCGCGGTGTCCCGCTTCGAGAAGGCAGCCGCCCTCGACACCGCCAACATCTGGTACCGCGAATCCCTTGCCAACCTGTACATCAGCACCGGCGACGCCGACAAGGCCGGCGAGCTGTTCACCCGCCTGTCCGTCGAAGATCCGGCCCGCTTCCGCAACGCCTACACCCTTGCCCTGATGGCCGACGCCTACAGGATGAAGCGCGACTACGACTCGTTCTTCTCAACCCTCACCGAGCTGGTGCGCAGCGAAGACGCCGACGACGAGATGAAATACCGTGCCCTGATGGGCGCCCTGGGCGGATTCGACAGCCGTACTTTCCGCTCCATCCTGCCGCGGGTCGACACTCTCATGCAGCGTTACGCAGAGGCCGAGCCGTCCAGCATACATGCGCATGAACTGCGGATGGAAATAGCCGCCACCCGGGAGGATTCCGCATCCGTGATCGCCGAATGCGAGCGTCTGATGGAGCTCCAGCCGGGCGACACCACGGCCACAGTCACCAGCCTGTCCATAATCGGAGACACGTACTACAAGGCCGGCGACACCCGCAAGGCTTTCAAGACCTACGAGCGTGCGCTCAAGCTCAAGCCCGACTATTGCCCGGTGCTCAACAACTACGCATACTTCCTCAGCCAGCGCAGGCGGCGTCTCGGCAAGGCCGAGAAAATGAGCCGCATCACGGTCGAAAAGGAACCCGACAACGCCACCTACCTCGATACCTACGGCTGGATACTGTACCTGCGCGGCAAGGCTTCGAAGGCCAAGCCATACTTCAAGCATGCCATGCTTTACGGAGGCAAGGACAGCGCCGTGGTGCTGATGCACTACTCCCTGGTACTCAAGGCCTTGGGCGAGGACGACCTGGCTACGTATTACAAGAATCTGGCAGACAGCAAGAACAAATGAAACCTCTCCGTCCCTTAGCAGTGCTCCTCCTGGTCCTGATGTGCTCCGCTCCGGTTCCGGCGCAGAACCTCGCACGTACCCGCGACCGCAAGGCCCGTCTGGAGAAAGATATCAAGACACTCGAAAAGCAGCTTGGCGCCGTGCGGCAGAAAGAAAACACGGCCGCCGGCCAGCTGGACATCCTGCGTGCGCAGACCTCGGCCAGGCGCGAACTGCTCCGGGAGAGCGAGCGCGAACTGGTCATACTCGACGACAGCGTGCGGGTCTGCCGCCGCCGCATCGATACCCTGACCGGCCGAATCGACACCCTCAGCGGCCGTTATGCCCGCCTGCTCAAAAACGCCTACAAGAACCGCGACACCCGCGTCTGGTACATGTATATACTTGCCAGCGACG
>CAMOGR010000062.1 GCA_946614205.1 uncultured Bacteroidales bacterium
GCCAACGCCTTCTATACCGGCAGCGGCGCCCACCTGCTCGCAATATCCCTCATCGCCGGCTTCCTCGGCTCCTGCGACTTCGGATACAAGGAGTGGCTGGTAGCCGTCGGGCCCATGAGCCTGATTATCCTCGTCGTGGGCCTGCTGCTCGGAATGTACGTATTCTTCCCCATGAAGAAAGATGAGCAAAAGCCCCAGATAGAGGGCGGCATCGACCGCCTGCGCGGAGAACTTGCAGCCATGGGCAAGATGACGAAGGAAGAGTGGAAAGCCGTAGCAATCTTCCTCGTGGTGCTCTTCCTCTGGGTCACCAAAGGCACCTTCCACAACATCGACGAAACAATAGTCGCGTTGCTCGGTGCCATTCTGGCACTGCTTCCCGGCATCGGAGTGGTCAAATGGAACGATGTCGACATTCCCTGGCACCTTATGCTCTTCAGCGCCGGCGCATACGTGCTGGGCAGCGGACTCAACGCCACGGACCTGCCCAACACCATGGTCAATGCGGCATTCGACTCCCTGGGCATAGGTGAGGGCACTCCTTTCTGGGTGCTGTACGTCATCCTCACCTTCCTCATGATGTACTCCGGGCTCATCTTCCAGAGCAAGACCATCAGGACGATGGTGTTCGTGCCCATTGCCCTGGGCGTGGAGGCGCGTTTCGGTTTCATGCCGATGAGCCTCGCCCTGCCCGTATCCATGCTCATCGAGCACTGCTACGTGCTGCCGTTCAACAGCAAGCCGGCGGCGCTTCTCTACAACACCAATATGTACAGCCAGACAGACGCCTTCAAGTTCGGCATCACGATGATGACATTCTCCTGGTTCCTTGTCCTGCTGTTCGGGCAGACTCTCCTGAAATGGCTGGGCATCACTCCTGGACTCTTTTAAACACATGCACTAATGACCATCGAATGGACTTTCATACTACGGCTGCTCATCGCCGGCCTGCTGGGCGGCCTGATAGGCTTTGAACGCGAGTTCAGGGCCAAGGAAGCGGGCCTCCGCACCCACTTCGTTGTGGCTCTCGGCAGCGCCATGTTCATGATAATCTCCCAATACGCATTCAGCGGACGATTCGACGCGGCACGTGTAGCCGCCCAGGTGGTTTCGGGCATAGGCTTCATCGGCGCAGGCGTCATAATTTTCCAGAAGAACGTAGTGCGCGGCATCACCACCGCCGCCGGTCTCTGGGTTGCTGCGGCTATAGGCCTGGCATGCGGTTCCGGGATGTACGACATTGCTGTTGCAGCATCCCTGTTCACCATCATCTGCCTCGAGACCATGCATTTCGTCACCAAGAAATACGGCGAGAGGCATATCACGATAAGCATCTCTCCGGTAGAAAACGATGATGTCTCAAAAATCCTCGAGGCCTTGAAGAAGGCAGGCGCCGACGTGCGTTCCTTCACCTATGAGGACAAGATTGTCTCGGTCGAAGCGACTACCCGACAGAGGCTGTATGCCTCCACCATAGGCCATCTTCTCCAGAGCGTCCGGGGATACAAAGTAGAGATTTCTTAGACGCGGGCACGAAAAAAGGGCCCTCGCAGGCCCCTTGAAGATCACTCTGTGCAATTTTACTCACCCGGAGCGATAGCTCCCATAGGGCAAGCGTCTGCGCAAGTGCCGCAATCGATGCACACGTTGGGATCGATGGTGTAGACGTCTCCTTCCTGGATAGCGCCGGTAGGGCACTCACCCTGGCAGGTTCCGCATGCGACACAGGTGTCTGCTGAAATTTTGTATGCCATAAGTCTAATATTTAAAGTGCACGCAAATTTACGGCCTATAATTTGAATAAACAAGAATCGAAGAATATATTTTAAAACAATTTCGCCATGAAAAGATTAGTCACAGCCTTTGCAGTACTGTTGCTGACGGCGTGGGGAGCGGCCGCCCAGAAAGACTTCGGCGGCGTAGCGCGTTTCGATTCCACCGTCCACGACTTCGGCCGCATCGACACGAGGGACGGTGCAGTAAGCTGCACGTTCACAGTCACCAACATAGGCGCAGAACCGCTCAACATATTCGCTGTCACCACGACATGCAGCTGTACCAGCTCCGCCTGGACACGCAAGAGCATCGCTCCCGGGGAGAGCGGCACGATAGACGCCACCTTCACAAACGACGAAGGGCCTTATCCTTTCGACAAGACCCTTAACGTCTATCTTTCCGGCCTCGAAAGGCCTGTAGTGCTTCACATAAAAGGAGTTGCCTTCAACGGCAAGAACAAAAAGAAATAAAAATGAGCCGGTCACCGACCGGCTCATTGATTCTTATTCGCGCTCGGCAGTCTTGTCCGGGCTCATCACAACCTCGATGAAGTTGCCGGAGGCAAGTACTTTGCTGACGGCATTCTTTATGCTCTCGGGAGAGAGAGCGGCAACCGCAGCCTCGTACTCGGCATCGTAATCCATGCCGCCGAACTTGTACCAGTAATTGATTTCCTCCATCCAGTAGCTGTTCTGGATACGGCTCTCGGGGATGTTCTTTGCAAAATTCTCGCGTACGCGGGTCATCTGCTCCTCGGTAGGGCCTTCTTCGGCAAGCTTGCGCAGGCCGCTCACGGCAAGAGAGCGAAGCTTGTCGGAACTGGAAGGATTGGTGTTGAAGTAAACCTGGATGAGAGAACGGTCCACAGGGTACTTCTGGATGTCCATCGCGGAAGAAGCGCCATAGGTACCGCCTTCCTCCTCACGAAGCGTGGTAACGTATATCATGTCGAGGATGAAGGAAGCGGCGGAGAGATTGACCTTCTCTGCTACGCTGTACTTGGTGCCGTAGTTGTTGTAGACCTGCAGCACGGTGGTCTGGGGAGTCTGCATGTCAACCTTGAAGGCATTCTCCACCTTGCCCTGCACCAGGCGCTCGCCGGTGTCTTTCCACGAGAG
>CAMOGR010000063.1 GCA_946614205.1 uncultured Bacteroidales bacterium
AACCACTCTGCATTGCTCAGCGTGCGCCAGCCGGTCATCCCTGTCGGATTGTACGCAAGATCGACGTTGCCCCATTCATTGTTGCCCGCAAGGTTGACATTATCGGTACAGAAACTGGTCTCCGAGTTGGGGGCCACACCGTTGAGACCGGTCGCGCCCCAGCAGAAGAGGTCGAGACGATTGCCTTCTGTCGCGGTCGGATTGGTGTTGTTAGCCGCATTGCCGACATATTCCCACGGATTGGCATACATCCTCCATTCTCCGTAACTCCAATACAGGTTGCCGGGAGCGAAGTGAACCCTCTTGTTGTCGCTTACAGAGAACAGGGAAGCCACCTTGTTCATCTTTATCGTGATTTCGTAGTACTTGCCCTTCTCGAATGACACCTCCGACTTCTCATAGTCATATAGGTCATCATCAGCTATAGCTACGATTTTATAATTATCGCGGAAACTGTTATTGACAGTGTTCACGTAGTCATTGCACAGCGCCACGGTCAGCTCGCTAGTCGGAGTGGCGGGCGTAACCGTCAGGGGCCCGTACGTATTGTTATGGTTGAATGTCAGCAGGCACAGTTCGCCCAGCTGCAAGAATTCGTCTCCCTGGTTCTCGCTGATTTCAAAACCGAAGCTGTAATATCTCGCAGCTTTCTCCAAAGGGTAGAAATACCACTTGTCGCTCTCGTCCCTCATCACCTTGTCGTCAGTGACCGAGGCGACCGTGTTATAACCTATCCAATTACCGGAAGCCTTGACCACCCAGCTCTTGGGATTGCGATTCGGATAAAAGGGGGTTTCTGTACCGGTGTCTTTACTGGTGGCGAAAGTATAGCCGTCCACCTGATACTCGGAGGTATGAAATCTGACCACCCACGCTCCGTTCTTCTTCTGTCCCGGGCCGGACTGCCATTTTGCATCCGGATTGAGGCTGAACAGATTATCGATCTTATACTGATCTGCCACACCTTCGGAGCAATCATCGGTCACCAGAGTATAGTCGGGAACGAAGACGGTCATATCGCTGTAAGTCTTCTGCTGCACCAGCTTGCCGCTGCCGGCCGTGATGGTGAGCCTGGAAACATCGAGCGGATTGCCGGCCTTGTCCAGGAACTTGAACTTGACGATAGCCTGCTGGTTCACGAACTTGGCCGGGCCGTTAGGGGTGATGTTGCCATTCTCGATTTCGGCCGCGTTGACGTAGGCCACTGCATAGTCATAGTTGGCGGAGATATCTTCCAGCGTGCCCTTCTGCCCTTCATAGCTCATGGTGCCGCCCTTGGGGAACTGGAGCCTGAGCAGGTCACCCTGATTGATGCTGAGGCCTTCGAAGGTGCCGGAAAGCGTCGCGGACGCACCGCTGGACGTCGGATGGAGCGGAGAAGAGGCCCAGCCGGCGTTTCTGGGGGCCTTTGTACCGATATAGCCGCTCTCGGGATTGATGTCCGTCACATAGATGTTCTCCGTCGTCGCCCACGTTGCGTCGAGGGTTCCACCCGTCAGCGAGAGCACCCTGGTGCCTATTTCGGCCTTCTCGGCCAGCACGGACATAGTGTACCGGGTTGTTTGCGCTTCTGTCTGGGCAGGCTCCTTGGTACAAGAGAAGACGGTCAGTATGGAGACCGCTGCGATTGCTTTGAGTAAGTCCATTGTTGTCATGGCTATATCTGTTTATTCCCAAGTCTCGGTATTAGCCGCGCCATAACCGCTCCTGGAAGCGTTAATCCTCTCATCGCTGAGTGTCAGGATGCCAAACTCAGTTTTTACCGCTATAACGTTAGTTACAGGGACTTCGTAAGATTGTCTATAGTTCACCATCTTAATCTTTTGTTGTTTCCAACTAAAAAAGACACGCCTCACTTCTGGATAAGCATCCGTGGGGCGTTCAGGCTATGGAGTTGCCAATTAATTCGCTGTAAGATGATAGGTCTTGACCTTTACTGATTTTTTGTCGGCTTCTCCAAGAGTGCTGCTCGGCTGGAAGACGAGGTAAACGTCTACCGTCTTTTTAGCATTGCCCTTTTCCTTATTGTACACTTCGTCAGCGGCGGCAATGACGATATTGTCATTGGCAGAAGTACGGTAATTGATATTGTTGTTCCTGCAAGCGAGAATAACAGCGTCTCTCATGTGCGAAAAAACCTCGCCCGTAGCTTCTTTTGTGGTAAGGCTTTCACTGGACGTACAAGTATAAGTACCAAAGTCTTGGCCAGTGTCAGTTGTCTTGGTGCATGAAGAAACGCACAGGGCCAGGCAAGCAAAAGCTGCCACGGCAATCAATTTGAGTGTTTTCATAATGAATTACTATTAATTATAATATACTTTTCTCAAATACGGATTTGAGGCGTAAAGTTAAGATTATTTACTACATTATTTGGCAAGCCATATTGGCCGATTCCATTGTATTGTGGCAAAATCCGCCTCATTATTTTTTTATGTTTGTTTTTTGGCCGAAAATCCATCAAGTTCTAGAGGAGTCAGAGAATATATAATGGTTCTTAAATCTCCTCGTACTGCTATGATAGTTGCTATCGTTATTATCGCTGTCTCTTTCCTTGTCGTGGTGGGTATAATGCTGGCCCATTGGCCCAAGGGTGTCACGGTTGGCGAGAACGACAAAATCCAGTTGGGCACGTACATAGGCAAGCCGCGACATATTCCTGTTGATAAAATTTCCATCTCCGAAATTCCGGATGGCATGTTGAGCCATCTGATCAGGACCAACGGCATGAGCCTTGGCAAAATCAACTACGGCCACTTCAAGAACACAAAAACCGGGCAAAAGATGTTCCTCTACCTCACCGGCAAGGAAAGGACAAATGTCCACTTAATTTAGAGACCTAACTATCGAGTTCTAAGTGGTGTGCAACGACGTGATTGTTACTCAAATAGCGAACAAGGTAGACGTCCTCGCCACCAACATCGTAAACGTTGAAGAAGACGTACCAGGTCGTATGCTTATTCTTAGTAAACGATGCATATTGCATATCTTTTCCGAATCGGTCAAACCAGGCTGGAGCTTTTCTATTACTCCAAGGCAGTATCCAGATACTTTTTCATATTGCCTCTCAACTCGGCGGAACTAATAATGACGACAGAAGGAAGGAGTGCAAAGGAGCCGTTAAATGTAAGTCACTAATTAATAAGTGGTTATGCAAAATAACCCGGGCCAATATGCACCAGGTAAAATTACGTAAACCGCTGCGCGATAGCCACTTACATTTCACGGGCGGACTGAGCAAGGAGGCAGGACCAAAGGCCTCGGAGTCGCGAAGCGACGACAGAAGGGATAGCTGCGCAGCAGCGGAAGGGGAACCTTCCCCTTCTCCCTTGGGGGTGCAGGGGGATAATAGGAGCTGCTGAGCCAGCAGCGGCGTCCCGCCGAGGGCACAAAAAGGCCCGGCCGCAATGGACGGATTCCGGAGGCGCTTGCGCCGACTAAGTCCCTTCCCCGAGGGAAGGGGTTTGGGGATGGGTCTACGTAGTAGCGCCCGGCGGGCGCGAGCAAGGCAGGCAGGACATCAGAAAAAGAGAAACCGTCCGCATCTTTCGAAAGATCGAAAAAGTATGGACGGTTTTTGCCTTGCTCGTGCCCGAGGCGGGACTCGAACCCGCACATCTTTAAGGGACAATGGATTTTGAGTCCATCGCGTCTACCATTCCGCCACTCGGGCATGAAGGGGAAAGGACTGCAAAGTTATCCATAAATAATGAAAATCCAAACTTTTGCTGTATCTTCGCCCCGAAATGATTTGCACTACACTCCAAAACAAGACATATCACGAGATTCTGGAGCTTCTTCCGAATCTGGAGATGGCCGAGATCCGGCTTGACAGCTGCCCTCTCACTGACAGTCAGATAGAAGACCTTTTCGCTCAGACCGACATTCCGCTGGTCGCTACCTGCCGGGAGGCGGAGATTTTTCGACTCGCCAAAGGCACTCCCGGCACCGAAGAGGCAGCCCTGTGGCACGAAGCCGAACGCCGCCTGACTTTGGCCGTCCAGGCCGGAGCCCGTTTTGCGGACCTGGAAATCGAAGCCCCTGCCGACGTGAGCCGGCGTTTCCAGAAGCTTTGCCGCGAGTGCGGAACGGAGCTGATTCGCTCATACCATAACTACATAGACACGCCCGACGAGAAGGGCCTGCAGATGGCCCTTGCCCGCTGCTTCCGCTACGGAGCCGATATTGCCAAGATAGTTCCTACATGCCATTCTGAAGATGACGCCCGGCGGATTGAATCTCTCTACAGCATTGTCCTTGAGGATGTTGACTCTCTGCAGGGCCGTCTCATCGCCTTCGGCATGGGAGACGCCGGCAAGGCTACGCGCATTGAGTGCCTGCGCCGCGGCGCACCGTTCACTTATGCCGCCCTGAACGAAAGCGAAGCGGCCGCACCCGGGCAGCCCGTCGCGGCTGAACTCGCCCGGCAAATATATGGGAAAGCACCCAAATTCGTCCGGCGCGACCTCCGAATGCCCGCCTCGAAGAGTTTCGCCCAGAGGGCCATCCTTTGCGCCGCTCTCGCAGAGGGCACTTCGCGCCTGTACGACTATTCCGGATGCGACGACAGCGCGGCTGCAATAGCTCTTGCGGAGGACCTCGGCGCCACCGTCGAACTTGACGGCAGTACGCTGGTAATCACTGGTATAGGCCCAATCACGCAGGACCTCAGCAAGCCCGGAATCTTTGTGGGCGAATCGGGCCTCCTGGCGCGCCTGAGCATTCCGGTGATGTCGGCAGTCAACGGCACACCCTTCACCGTCGACGGACGCGGCACTCTGCCCGGCCGCCCCATGACGGAGGCGGCATCCATCATGGCTGCATTCGGCGTACTCATCTCCAACAATGAAGACGTCCCCGGACGCCGCGAAATCCACGTGCCGCTTACCGTACGCGGCAAGCTCATTCCCGGCACGGCCGACGTGAGCGGCGCTGCCGGTTCCCAGCTCATATCGGGCCTGCTCATGGCGCTTCCGCTTTGTGGCAAGGACAGCATACTCCATGTGTCCGACCCCAAGAGCCTGCCGTACATGTACATAACGCTCGATGTCCTGAGGCACTTCGGCATTTCCACCCGCAGCGAGATGGAGGGTGACGCCCGCCTGCTTGAGGAGGAAGACTGGGGGGCCTGCAGCGGCATCACCTTCCGCGTACGCGGGAACCAGAAATACAAGGCAGCCCAGTTCGGAATAGAGAGCGACTGGAGCGCCGCCGCGGCCTTCCTTGCCGCCGGCGCCGTCTTCGGCAGCGTGGAACTCGCGGGCATGGACATGAAGTCGATACAGGCCGACATAGAGATAATCGACATACTCGTGGAGGCGGGAGCCCTGGTGTCCCAGCTCGATGACGGTACGGTCTGCGTGAGCCGCGCCCCGCTGGAAGGGTTCACCATCGACCTCAATCATGCCCCCGACCTCTTCCCGGTGGTGTCCGTGCTTGCTGCGTTCTGCTCGGGACGTTCGGTTATCGGAGGCCTCGGGCGTCTTTCCGGCAAAGAGAGCAACCGCGCCGCTGCGATTCTTCAGATGCTTTCGCAGATGGGCGTTGAGGCCTATGCCGACGGTGATTCCCTGTGCGTCGAAGGTGAAAGCTGGGCAGGGCGTCTTCTTGGCGGCCGCCTGCTGCGGGGAGGCTCCTACTGCTCGCACCACGACCATCGCATGGCCATGGCCCTGCAGCTTGCCTCGCTCGGCGCTGACGGCCCCATAGAGATAGACGACCGGGAGTGCGTGAGCAAGTCCTTCCCGGGATTTTTCGAACTTTTCGGTTGAATCGAACCCCCGCCGTCAGGCTTCGAACTCCTCCCAGCTCTTCTCCCAGGATGCGATAAGGCTTTCCTTGACTGGGGCGGGGAGGAATGCGTACCGCAGGCTCGCACGGCACAGCTCCTTGAGCTCGGAGAGCGAAAGGTCCCAACCGATGGCAACGGCAAGATAATCACCGACAAGCACCGATTCTGCCTGATACGCAGGGTCGTCCGAACATATCACCACCGGGATGCCGCTTTTGCGGAATCCGTCGGCGGGGTGCTTGGAAAAGTCGGTGCAATAGCCCAGGGCTGCGTTGCTTACGGGGCAGACCTCAAGGCAGATGCCGCGGCGCAGGACCTCCTGCTGCAGCTCCGGATAGCGGTACAGGTTGAATCCGTGCCCCAGGCGGTCGATGCCGCAGCGAAGCGCAATCTCGATTTCCTTGTTCTCGCCCCTCAGGCTCTCTCCGGCGTGGAGGGTAAGCCCGAGACCGGGATGAGCCGCGACTATGCCGCGTACGCGCTCCTCATAGCGGGCAAGCGAGTAGGAACGGTCTTCGTCGTTAACTATGTCGATGGCGGCAACGAGCGGGCGGTCTCCGTCGAACACATTGTCCCTCACGTACATGGCATTGTCCATCAGTATATCGAACAGCGGGTCCCAGACGTCGTTCTTGCCGCCGCAGGCCACCAGGCTCAGCACGAAGACGGGGTCTTCCCGGCGTACATCCCGGAGGGCGGCAAGGAATGCCTGCCCGCGTGCGAGCGCGTCCTCACGGGAGCCGAAGAAAGGCACCCTGAGCTCAAGATACTCGACTCCGATCGAGTGGTAGTACTTCATCACCCGGGTGTAGTAGTCCTGTACCAGCGAGGGGGTGGTGCAAATCGCGCCGCACTTGGTGAAGATGCCTTCGAACCAGTCCCATACGTAGGAGCCCTTGGGCGCTCCGGCAACTGTCCAGACCCGGCGGAAGTCTTCCACCGTGAGTCCGTCCGAGAGACATTCCGCCATGGTGCGGCTCCCGTACGGGGCGCCGAGGCCCGAATAATGAATCTGCCAGGCCGGAGTAATCACCAGTTCGGGATGGTCGGCGAGGAAGCGTACCTGCTCTGCCATGGGCAGGATGGCGTCGGCGTGGGCATGCAGGTCGGCGCCTTTGGGCATGCGGCGAATGAAGTCGTAAAGCGGAGAATCGTAAACCGCTCTGTCGCGGAGAAAGTCGATGCTTGTACCGAATTCGCGGATAAATTCCGCCTTGTACCTTTCGTAAGTCTGGGCTGCCTGCATATATCAATAATTTGGTGATTTCTTGGTTATTGTGACGTCGTGAGGGTGATTTTCGCGCAGCGCCGCGCCGCTGATGCGCACGAAGCGGGCCTCGTGGAGGGCTTCAATGGTGCCGGCTCCCACGTATCCCATTCCGGAACGCAGACCTCCGGCGAGCTGGAAGAGAACGTCGGCGACGGGTCCCTTGCATGGCACTGCGGCGCTCACGCCCTCGGGCACCAGTTTGCCGCCTCCTTTCTGGAAGTAGCGGTCTGCGGACCCGGCCTGCATGGCGTCTATCGAACCCATGCCCCGGTAGCTCTTCATGAGGCGGCCGTCTATCCGGACGACCTCTCCGGGTGCCTCATCGGTGCCGGCGAACATCGAGCCGCACATTACGCAGTCGGCGCCCGCCGCAAGGGCCTTCACGACGTCGCCCGAG
>CAMOGR010000064.1 GCA_946614205.1 uncultured Bacteroidales bacterium
GTTGATGCTCACGACCTTGGCTCCGTTGATGAGCACGTTGGCCACCTCGCAGATGGTGTCGTTGACCATGTAGCCGAAGCGCTGCTTGTGAACACGCACCGCCGCAAGGTCGGGGTTGGCCTTGACCATCGCGATGAATTCATCGTAGGTGTAGGTGTCCTTGTCGAGCTTGGGCATCTCTACCATGAATGCAGGGAAGACTTCTTTTTCGAGCACCTCGCGGGAGATGGGGAATTCGCCCTTCATGAGGGGGTTCCACTGCTCGAAGCCGTCGACGGTCTGCACGTAGGTCTTGATGTCCATCTTGCCGTTGCGAATCTTCGTGTTGTTGATGTCGTTCTTGGCGGAGATGATGTATACTTCGTCGCTGACGCGTTCCCAGACCTTCTCGGGTACCGGGACGGAAAGCCGGGCCATTCTCTTGTGAGCTTCGCAGAAATTCTGCCCGAAGCTGCGGAATTCGAATCTGGGTTTGCTTTGTTCGCCGATTTTAAGTTCTGCCATAAGTAGTATAGTTTATTGTTTGACGTCCGGATCATCGGTCCCGCTGGTGGAGTTGGCTGCACCGGGGGTGAAGGTCTCCGTAATCATCCATTTGCCGGTTCCGTCGGGAATACGGCTCCAGGAGCCGGCATTGTTGGGTAGGCTTGTACCCCAGCCGTCACCCTTCTCGCCGCGCTGGAACTGGTCTATCTTTTCTCCTGCGGGGTTGAAAAGTTCTATGAGTACGGTCTTCTTTGCGGAGAAGCCGCTGCTGAAACCTCTTTCGGTAGTGCCTTTGGCTCCGATGATGGCAAAGAACCCGCCTGCAGGTATTTCTTCGCCGTCGATACCGGTCCAGCACAGGTCTTCATCCTTGTTGATCGTGTATCCGCTGAGGCTCACGGTACTATTGCCTGCGTTGTAGATTTCGAAGAACTTCTCATTGTCGGCACCTGCACCGTAAACTTCGTTCAGGTAGAGTTTGATTACAGGGGCCGGAGCAGCGCCGTTGGAAAAACCGATTGTGCCACCTTCGACAAGCACCCAGTTGGCAGCTCCGTCGGCCTCTCTGGAAAGAGTCCAGCCGTCGTCAACGGTCTTGAAGCCGTCAACGGTCGCGCTGTTGTCTATCATGTCTACCAGATTGGCCTCGGAAACATCCGAACTCTTGTACAGGCAGAGCTTGAAGCCCTTGGTGCCGCTCAGGCCGAATGACGGGCCTTCGTTGATGTCGGCGTTCTTGGCCACATAGACTTTGAATCCTTTGGCAGGGATGCTGCCTTTGCCGGCAGGCACTACCCAGGGATCGCCGTCGTCCTTTGTGAAAGCATAGCCGGCAATGTCAACCGCAGCGTCGCCTGCGTTGTAAATTTCGAACTCCTTTGTGCCGCAGTTGACCTCGTTGATGAAGATGGTCTGTTGCACGGTAGGGGTGGGTGTAGGGTCTGGGGTTGGGTTCACGGGTTCGTCGGGAGCCTCATATGGAAGGTCCTTAACACATCCTGCAAGTGCGAAAAGGAGAGCCGGGGCGAAAAGCAATAACTTTTTCATGATTGTCTGATTTTAGAAGTCAACTTCGAAACGGAGGGCTATCATGCTATAGTCCACACCTGCCTTGCCGGCTTCGGCCACGACCTTTGCATAGTCCTTGGTGGGGTTGCCGGCCTCGTCAAGACCGACAAAGAGTTTGTTCTTTCCGTTTGCGTAACGGTCGTTGTTGTTGTACTGATAGTTGAGCTGCATGCGCACGTTGTTGGTGACCCACCAGTTGAGACCCACGGTGTAGGCCTCGGCCGCTCCGCCGTAGACCTTTGCCTTGGCGTTCTCACGCACGTCGTTGAGGTTGCAGTATTCATAGCGGGCGCAGAGTTCGAGGTCGCCCCATTTCTGTCCGCGGACTGCGCGGGTGTACTTGGCGCCCTTGGCGTCGTAGCGCTGCTTGCCGCCGAAGAGCAGGTAGCCTGCCTGTACGTACCAGCCGCCGAAATTGTTCGTCGCCTCGAGCTTTTTGCCCTCGGCATCCTTGAAATGGACGTTGTCGCCTATGTAGGCCGCCTCATAACGGAAACCTCCCCAGTGACCTGCGAGTTCTACTGTCCAGAGGTTGTTGTAGTCGTAGTCCTTGAGGTTGTTGGTGTCGATGTACTTCTTGCGGTTGATGCTGGTGGAGTTGCGGGCGCTTGCCCTGTAGGTGCCCCATTCGCCGGTGGCCATGCTGCCCTTGGTGGTGCGGTATGAGTATGCGGCGCCGATGTGGAGGCTGGCATTGTCCAGTTTGCAGAGGGGACGGAGGACGAGCTTGGCGGTCGCTGAATAGCCCGTGTTCTTCAGGAAACTGATGCCGCGGCCGAAGTCCTTGTTGTTGTCCTGTACGTTGGTGATTTCCTCGGCGCCGGCACCTTCCTGGGCGAAGAGGCCTGCGGATGCCCATATCCAGGGATTGTCGTATTTGGCGTTGAATCCGAGGTGGCGGGAAGGAGCCAGGGCGGAGCATACCATGGGACGCTCCAGGAACATGAGATAGCGGGAGGAAGTGTTGCGCTGGATGGAGAAGTTCTCCTTGAAGTTACCGACCTGGAGTTCGAGGTTGGGGATGCCGGTGTAGCGGACTATTGCGTCCTTGAGCTCCACGAGGCCGTCTGCGAGGTCCATGTCGAATTCACCATACCAGTTCCTGTCGACCTGTGCCTTGATGGCGAAGCGGGCGCGGCGGATGCTGACACCGTTGCCGATAGGGTCGGCATAAGAGGGAGCGCCGAAGAATGCGGCTGCATCGAACTGGGCACGGTTGTCGAACCAGATCTTGTAGCCGGACTTCGGGGATTCAAGAACCAGAAAACCATCCTGGGATTCTGCATCCAGAACGTCGGACTCGACAGCCACGCCGTACTGGTTGTACTTGACCGTCTGTGCGTTGATGGCAGTGAATGCGAATAACGCAGCGACAAAGGTTAATAGAATTTTACGCATAGATTTAATTAAATGGTTATGAATTTGTCCTTTTGTTTTTGAAATATTTAATTAACTAATGTAAAGGTAGTTTGATTTTTTCTAAAAACAAACAATTCAAACCGAAATATTCCGATTTTTCGATTTGGGCGTTTTTGAGTAACTTTGCGCCATGATTCTTCAGACACCTATAATACCTGCAGAGGACTATGTCAGCAAGATGGATTCGCTGAAGCGCTCTGCCGATTCTTTCGCCGAACAGCTGGCCACCGACCCGCAGACCGCCCTGCACCAACTCGGGACCGACATGATTCAGTTCGGTCTCAAGGTCCTGCTCGCCATACTGATATACATCCTGGGCATCTGGGTCATCCGCCTGGTAAAAAAGGCCCTGGCCCGGTCGTTTGAAAGGCACAATACCGACAAGACGGTAGCATCTTTCGTTTCAAGTTTCGCTTCGGTGGTCCTTACGGTGGTGCTGATTGTGCTTTCCATCAGCACCCTGGGTGTCAACACCACGTCGCTTGCGGCCCTGCTCGCAGGCGGCGGCGTGGCGATAGGCATGGCGCTGAGCGGTACGCTCCAGAACTTTGCCGGCGGGCTGCTCATCCTTGCGTTCAAGCCTTTCAAGGTGGGTGATTTCATTGAGGCTCAGGGGTATAGCGGCACAGTGACCGAGATGTCCATCGTGAGCACGCGCATCACCCTGCCCGACAACCGCAGCGTAACCATTCCTCACGGAACGCTTGCCAACGGCACCATCAACAACTATTCACGCAACCCCATCCGCAGGCTCGACTGGAGCGTTGGCCTGGAGTACGGGACCGACGCCGATGCGTGCGAGGCTAAACTGCTGGAGATTGTGAAAGCGGATGCCAGAGTGCTCGATGCCAAGACGCCGGGCGCTGCCGATCCGTTCGTCTGCGTGAAGGAGCTCGGAGACAGCTCCGTGGTATTCCTGGTGCGTGCCTGGGTGCGCCGCGACGACTACTGGAACGTGAACTTCGCCATCAACGACGCCATATACAAAGGACTTCCTGCGGCCGGTTTCAACTTCCCGTTCCCGCAGGTTGACATTCACATCAAGCAATAAAAAAACGGAGCCTTTGAGCTCCGTTTTTTGTCGGCGTTTTCTCTCTTACTGAGGCATCTGTGCGCCGTAGCCGGCGACCTTGCCGAAGAGGTCCTTTGCCTTCTCCCAGGGGTACTTGTTGCAGTACATGCTGGGACGTACGATTTCGCTGCCCTGCTGGTTGAGGCCGAAGAGCCTGTTGACCTGATTGGCGGCGGAATTGGCGTTGTAGCTCTCGGACTGAATGATTTTCAGTGACATGAAGCCTTCGAGGTAGGGCTGGTCGATGGCCTGGATGAAAGCGGTCTCGCTTTCGGGGAGGTCGCGGTTGCCCTCATACTTGGGACCGATGAGCTTCTCGTCGACTTCCTCGATGCGGGAGGCGGGTACGGAAATGGTGGATTTGCCGGCGGAGGCGATTTCGAGGTCCCTCTTGTTGGCGAAGTAATAATTGTCGTAGAGGTTGCTTATCTTGGCGGCCTCGTCAGCCTTGTTGCTTTCGTAGCGGCACCTTTCGACACCGCAGTTGCTGTTGCAGCCGAAGATGTTGTTGTGGACGTCGATGGTGCGGATGCCGTTCATGAACCTGAATCCCTGTCCCATGTCCTCGAATGCCTTGGTGCGGGTCCAGGTGAAGAGGACGGTATTGTGGTGGAAATCAAGGGATACCTTCTCTATATCCTCGGGCCTCGTGGTGCCGGCTACCTGACATGCGGCGTAACGGCAGGCGATGAAGATGTTGTTGCAGATTTCCATGTGGCCGATGCCCATCATTGCGGCGATGCCGTAGTCGCGGCAGTTCACGAAAATGCAGTTGGATATGCGTACGTTGCCTTCCACGTCCATGTGCAGGCCGTATTCGTTGCCGTTGGCGTAGCCGACCTTGGCGCAATTGGGGGAGGCGTCGGGCTCGACGAAGCGACCGGTCAGAACGCCGGCGTTGGGGGTTCCTGTGAGCTCGTTGTTCACGTCGGCAACGCAGTAGATGTTGTTCTCGCCGAAGTCAAAGACCAGTCCGTCGATTACGACTGTGCCGACGGGGCCCTTGTAACCGTAGGGACGGCGGGCGTTGAAATTGAAGAGGGGAGCGATGAACTGGTGGTCCGAAGGCTGGAGCTTGGTGACGTAGCGGGTGATGTCGCGCTCGCTGAAGTCGGTGGAGTATCCGCCGTAGATGCTGATGAATTTGCCCATGTCCTCTTTCTGGGTGGCATTGCCGAACCTGCCGCACTCAATGTAGCCGCGGTCCATGTTGCCCAGGTAGTTGCCCTCGGCTACGAGAATCTGGTCGTTTTCTTCTGCAATGTCGATGGCTTTCTGGAGATCCTTGAGGGGCTTCTCAGGGGTGAGGCCGTCGGAGCGGGCGGAACCGGTGGAGACGCTTACGTAGATGGTCTTGCCCTCGATGACGCGGGATGCGGCCTTGGCATCTTCCTTATCCTGGGCGGCCTGCTTTGCGTTTTCGACTGCCTTGCGGGCGCCTTTGTTGACTTCGTTCCGGAGAGCTCCGGAAGCTTTGTTCCCGAGAGAACGGAGAGCGGAGTTGAGCTGAGCGGACGCAGGTTGCACTGCAAAGAGCGCTAGAGCAGCCGCGAGAATCAGTGTGAATCTTTTCATAATGGTTGCTATAGTTTTACAAAGTTATCCGGTATGTATCCGCAAATCTAACAATATTATTCAAAACTGTTGTAGTCAATTCTAACTAATTTTGTATATTTGCCAACACACATACATTATTTATGCCGGAACTTCAATTCACCCCCGTCGCCCTGCCATATGCGCAGGACGCCCTTGCGCCGGTAATCAGCGCAGATACCATCGCTTTCCATTACGGAAAGCATCTCCAGACTTATGTAAACAACCTCAATGCCGCCCTTCCCGGCAGCGGGCTCGAAGGCCGCACCATCGAGGACATTGTCCGTATCGCCGAGGGCGGCCTGTACAACAATGCTGGCCAGGTGCTCAACCATACCCTCTATTTCCTGCAGTTCAAGCCTGCAGGCGCCCCCGGTGTGCCGGCAGGTGAGCTTGCCGCCGCCATCGACCGCGACTTCGGCTCCTTCGAGGCCTTCAAGAAAGAATTCGAGACCAAGGGCGCAGGACTCTTCGGCTCCGGCTGGGTATGGCTTTCTGCCGATGCCCAGGGGCATCTTGCAATAACTCAAGAGCCCAATGCCGGCAATCCGGTGCGCAGGGGACTCAAGCCTCTGCTGACCTTCGACGTTTGGGAGCACGCCTATTATCTTGATTACCAGAACCGTCGTCCCGCCCATCTTTCCGCCCTGTGGGAGATTGTAGACTGGGACGTCGTGGCAGAGCGCTACGCCGGGTAGTATCCCTTACTTCAGCGCCGCGGCCGCAATCCGGTCGATCTCGGCCAGTTCCGATGGGCTGAAACTCTTGTTCTCAAGGGCTTTGAAGTCGTCTTCCAGCTGACTTACACGGCTTGCGCCGACTATCACGCTGGTGACGAGTTCGTCCTTGAGACACCATGCGAGCGCCATCTGGGCAAGAGTCTGCCCGCGGCGTTCCGCCATGGCGTTGAGTTCCATGAGTGCGGAGTGCATTCCGGGAGTGAGGGCTGCGGACTTGAGGAAATGCTCCTTTGCCATACGGGAATCTGCCGGGATGCCGTCGAGGTAACGTCCCGTCAGGAGCCCCTGGGCAAGAGGGGAGAAGCAGATGAATCCGGCGCCGTTGTCCCGTGCCTGGGCGAGTATGCCTTCGGCTTCCGGCTCCCTGTTAAGGATATTGTAGCGGCCCTGGTAAATGAGACATGGTACATCTCTGTCCCTGAGGTATTTGTATGCAAATGCAGCAGCCTGCGGCGGGTATTTTGAGATGCCGATGTAGAGTGCCTTGCCTGCGCGTACTATGTCTACGAGCGCCTGAAGGGTTTCCTCGAGGGGCGTGTCGGGGTCGAAGCGGTGGGAGTAGAACAGGTCTACATAGTCGAGGTTCATCCTGCGGAGGCTCTGGTCGAGACTTGCGAAGATGTATTTGCGCGAGCCCCAGTTGCCGTAGGGGCCGGGCCACATGTCGTATCCCGCTTTGGACGATATGAAGAGTTCGTCCCTGAAAGGGGCGAAGGATTTTTTCATGATGGTCCCGAAGGTCTCTTCTGCAGACCCGTAGGAGGGACCGTAGTTGTTGGCAAGGTCGAAGTGGACCATGCCGTGGTCCAGTGCCCAGTGGGCCATCTCCAGGGAACCTGCGAGCGTGTTCACGTCGCCGAAATTGTGCCAGAATCCGAGGGATATTTCAGGCAGCAGTATGCCGCTTCGGCCGCAACGGCGCCAGCGTATGCCGCTCTCGTAGCGGTCGGGGGCGGGGGAGTAGACGGGATTTATCATGTCTGTGCAATTTTGGTTAAAGATATGAATCATTAGCGAAAAGCGCAAATTATTCTATCTTTGTACTTCCAAATATACGAAGATGATATACGACAGTCTCACCGATCTCATAGGCCGTACTCCCATGCTGAGAGTCAGCGGTTTCGACGGCCAGCTCTCAGAGTTGCTGCTCAAGCTCGAATACTTCAATCCGGGAGGTTCCGTAAAGGACCGTGTTGCCCTTTCCATGATTCTGGACGCTGAAAGGCGTGGCGTCCTGGCTCCCGGAGCTACGATTATAGAGCCCACCAGCGGCAATACCGGCGTCGGCCTTGCCTGGGTGGGGACGTCACGTGGTTACAAGGTTGTCCTCACGATGCCCGAGACCATGAGCGACGAACGCAAGAATCTGCTGAGGGCTTTCGGCGCCCGGCTTGAGCTTACCCCGGGTGCACTTGGAATGAAGGGGGCGATTGCACGTGCAGGTGAACTTCAGAAGAGCATACCGGGCTCAGTCATCCTGGGGCAGTTCGTCAATCCTGCCAACCCTCAGGCCCATGAGCGCACGACGGGAGAGGAGATATTTGCCGATACTTGCGGGAAAGTCGACATCTTTGTGGCCGGTGTCGGCACCGGAGGCACTGTCAGCGGCACCGGAAAGGCTCTCAAAAAACACAATCCGTCCGTGAAGGTGGTCGGGGTAGAGCCGCTCGGCTCTCCCGTTCTGAGCAAGGGTGTCGCAGGTGCGCACCGGATACAGGGAATCGGAGCCGGCTTCGTGCCCGACACTTATGAACCTTCCGTCGTGGACGAGGTGATTGCAGTGTCCGATGAAGATGCCGCCGCCGGCTCGCGTACA
>CAMOGR010000065.1 GCA_946614205.1 uncultured Bacteroidales bacterium
TCGTGCCTTGCCAAGGAAACCTGGGACCGCCCCACGGCCGCGCAGGTACGTGATTATGCCTCACAGGTACTCGACGGCCAGAAAGCGCTCGTGACCTGGAAACATGAAGAGCCCCGGAGTGCCGAGGCTCCTGCTCCCGAGCCCGTCAGTGAGCCCGTACCCGAACCCCATCCGGAGGCGGCACCTGTCTCAGAGGCTCCGGCACCCATTGCCGCAACGGTGATGGCAGCTCCCGACGAGACCGCCGCTGCTCCGGCACCTGCCGGCGGCACGGAAATTATTGACGCTCCGGAGAAGTCGGGCTTCCTCAAATCCCAGCCTATGGCCCAGAACAAGCCGTCCATCCTGGTTGTACTCCTTCTTGCTGCCGTGGGTATAATTGCCGGTGTGGTTGCAGGAGTCTTTGCATTTTAGTCATGAAGAGAATAATCGTAAGCGTTTCACTTATATTTCTGGCAGTCAGCTCGTTCGGCCAGCGTATCAGCGTATCAGAGCGTTGGGTGATGAATGAGCGCCTGCTCGACCTGGCCGACTCGTACGAGCGCAGCTCCCGGTTCTCTTCACGTTCCGACCGTTACACCTTCCTGTCCCTTTTCCGCTCTCCGGACGTTCCCGTTTGGTGCGACTACATGGCGAGCGCCGAATTCGGCGAGCAGGTCCCGGTGTCGCGGTACATAGAGATATCCCAGGATTTCGAGGACCGCTCGGTGCAGATAAGCAACTTCGTCAAAGGACCTGTCGAGTACCGTGACGGCCGCTGGCATGCCCGCTTCGAATTCGACAAGCGGGTGGAATACGAAGACTCGCTGGGCTTTACCTTCAGCACCCTCTCCCCCCAGGCCGGCGGCGACTATCACATGATAGCCGACTGCGTATGGGACAAGGAGGAAGAGGAGTTCCGCATCGAGAACCTCTCCGGTTCCGAAAATGCATCCTTCAGGTTCCCCAGGGGCAACTTCCATATCGTGCAGCAGAAGAACGAAATCGACACCCGCGTGCTTTATGACGGCAGGCCGTTGGAATTCAACGAGTACGGATTTACCGTCCTGCCCGACGGCGGCACTTTCGGTTTCGACGACGACGATTATGTGCTGACCAGCCACACCAGCCCCGGGAACGGCCGTTACGACATCTATTCTTTTTCCCTGAAACCCAAGAAGTTCAGGGTGCGTGCCGGGGTTACGTATACGCTCAATCCACTGGATGTTTCCACCGTGTACGACACCGATCCGTCATCCTCTGCGGTCGAGTTCGGCGTGAGCTTCGGATATGCTTTCAGCCTCGGCCGTTCGTTCAAATACGTACCCTACTTCGGAGCCGGCATCTCGCGTTCCTGGTTCTCGATGGGCACCGCCTCGCAGCTGGGCGAACCGAGCGTATCCTACACCTTCCTGGAAGGAACCGCCCTCGAGCGCGAATACAACATAGTCGCAAAGGACGACTTCTCGCTTATGGACGCCACCATTTCGCTGGTCCCTGTATCCTTCGAGCTGAATCTCGGCAAAGCCGTTTCCGTTATTCTCGACGCCGGAGTCAAGACTTACCTCAACCTTTCCGCGTCCGAGGAGTACAACGTTACGGCTTCCGTCCCGTCCGATTTCAACCTGCAGCCGGGCTTCAAGGCATACAACGACACGCCCATAGGACCGCGTGACGGCGACCCCAATTTCTGGACGCTGTCCCTTCTTGCACGTACCGGCGTGGACGTGAACCTGAGTTCCGGATTATTCGCCTTCCTGCATGCTGGCGTCGAGTACGGTCTGGGTTCCGACACCGGAGCGTTGCGCAATACCATTTATTCCTATGACGGAGCCGTAAGCTGGCTGGATGCCCAGAGAGGCATCTACCCTGTCATTTACCGCAATTCAGGCGAAAGCATCCAAGACATCAATTACCATTCCTTCAAGAGCAGCATTACGAGCATCAAGAGGGGATTGGGCATTACGATAGAAGCCGGAGTGAGACTTAAGTTTTAGTTGCAAGAGATTATGAATAAAATACTTATATATCTGCTTACCCCGCTGGTCGCATTTGGCGTCGGCTTCGGGGGAACCTACCTTGTAAAATCATTTCTCGGGAACGACGGCGGAAAGGAGCCGGCTGAGCCCGTGAAACAGGAGGAAAGGACAGAAGTCACCGTGGAGCCCGAAGAAACCCCTGCGGAAACGGTCACGGAGCTTCCTTCCGCCGAGACCGGCATCAAGTCCGCGGCCGAGACCAGGAGCGCCGCCCCTGCCGTGTTCGCCCTTGACAAGAGCGCGGTAAAGGTGCGTGCCGAGAGCGGCGGCGACACTTTCACCGTGACCGGCCTCGGCGTAACGGGAGACTCCGGCGCCGGAGCCCGTTATGTGCTTACAGATTCCGAGAATCATGTGTACCGCAGCGACGACGGTTCTTTCAGCGGCGTCGCGGCCAATACCAAAGGCGTATATGCCGTCGCAGCCTACGACAAAATTACTAACGAGAAGTCGAAGGTGTTGACTATCAGCGGCTTCAAATCGAAGAACGTAGCGCCTGCACAGTCCTCTCAGGTCGACCCGGTAACTCGTCTTACAGCCTCCGAATTGGCCGGTATACTGAATACGGGAGACTCCGACAACCTCAACGGAGTTCGCGACCGCATCGTGCCGCGCAACTGCAGGGTCACCTGCAACCTGCCCGGGGTGTCCACCCTTTCCGAAGTGTTCACAAAGGTGAACATGGAGGGTAAGAAGGCTTCCGTCTCCAATGTCAAGTACGACCCCTACGGGCGTGTGTCTGCACTTACCGTTAACCTTGACTGATTTATGAGAAAGCATCTGCTCATTTGCACTCTTGCCCTTCTGCTGCCTCTGCTATGTGCGGCGCAGAAGACGGTGGAGCTGTATTATGTGGCCCACGACCACTTTGAGAAACAGATTTCCGACGTTCTGGATCTGGTGCGCCGCAACGCCCGCTACAACCCTGACCGCACCGTAGTCTTCTACCTTGCCAACCGCGGTACGCCCGAATACTTCAAGGTCTCTCCTGAGGACGACCGGAAATACGACAAATTCATGGAAACGCTCAATTCCCAGACAAGCCATACGGTATCGCCCGCGGACGACCGTCTTATAATCCTGGACCTCTTCTCCGAGGGCCGCTTCCTTGGCTCCAAGGGCTTTGACGGCTACGACAGGGTTGTGCTCAACTTCTACATCAATCCTTCGTTCGTGCAGATGGACTACTGCGACGAGCTCATAGGCCGCCTGTACTGGGACATGGACCTTGCAAGCCTTCCGGCGGGCAAGCTGGAAATCAATATCTACCATCACGAGTATGACGGCGGAAAATACGATGAGGGAAAACTTTTCGGACGCCGCCGGCTGCTTGGCAGATTCGAACCCCTGGTCGATTCATTTTAAGTTCTGAATTATGAAGAAACACATATCCATATTGTTGTTCAGCCTGCTGGCTGCCGGTTCGGCTCTCATGGCCCAGCCCAGGCTCGGCGGTACCGTCTCCGTGGCAAAGCCTGCCGCATTCGACCGCGACATTCTCAAAGAGTCTGACACCAGATCGATTCTCAAGCCTCCTTACGGACAGGACGGCCGCAAGACCGGTCTGAGTTACTGGGTGGTGTTCAGCGACAGGGACAATAACACCACCTACCTGAAGCCCGACGGAAAGACCCCCTTCGGCTCCCTTTCCATAGGAGAGAAACTCTGGATTGCCGAAATCCAGGACGGGTATGCACATGTGTTCTACGATCCCAAGAACGACTTCCCGAGGATTTCCGCGAATGCGGAGTCCAAGGGCTGGATTCCCATGAGCAACCTGCTGCTGTGGGACAAGGGCCTGTCGGACAACATCGGCATTTCCCAGAAGGCCGTCATATGCGCCGACCTCGACAAGAAGGGCAACCTGAAGGTCAACGAGGAGCGCAGGTACTACAACAGCCCGGTCGGAAATTCCAAGGGCCGCGAACTGCGCACCGACATGCATTTCTATTACATCCTCAAGAAAGTCGGCTCCCGCTACCTTCTCGGAAAGAACGCCCGGATCAACAGCCCCGCCGATTTCTATGGTTGGGTCGAGGAATCTTCCTTTGTGCCCTGGAACTACCGTACTTGCCTTGAGCCCACGTGGGATATCGATGACGTACAATACTTTACGTCCAAGTACGAGCAGTGGAGGGTATATCCCGACCGCAACAAGATGACC
>CAMOGR010000066.1 GCA_946614205.1 uncultured Bacteroidales bacterium
ATCCTTCGCCAATACCCTGCAACTCAAATACGTTTACGCCATTACTGCCGAATCGTCAAGGATGGAACGTGCCTACGGCCTACCCATCCGTCCGGTATACGTAAAGTAGCATTCGTTACGGTTCCTTGAGCAGCTGTAACCTCAAGATTCCTGAGGCCTATGGGTTTTCTTTGAACTGTTTCCAAATGTCGCCAAAGGTAGAATATATACGATAATTCAAAAACCATATACGAACGTACCGACTATCGGCATCCCGGGCGTGTTTTTTTTGATTTGTCATATTTATAAAGTAACTTGGCGGATGGTCAGGTACACGGTTACCGGATCTCCATCAACATTTACAGCCGAGTTTCTCTATGCCGATTCTCTCTCACTCCGGAAACCCTCTCCCGCCCACGGTAACTGGCCCGGAAGCAATGCTCCAGACCGTCAGTGAGGCCGGGATGCTACCGTTCTTTGCGAATCCGATTCCCGGGTATTCCATAGAAGAAAAGACCCCTCCCGGGGATTGGTTCACCTCGGACAGCCTCGGCCCCTGGGACTGGAAGATTCATTGCGTGCAGAGCGGCGAGATAGCGTACGGCAAGTTCCTCTGGGGCGGCAAGGCCGCTTTTGCCACGGTGGACGTCTACCGCGAGCTGATGAACTGGCGTCGCAGTCAGCCGCGCTATGCTCCTTCGGAAGACCAGCGGCGGGTGCTGGACCTTATCGAGCGGCAGGGAAGCGTCTGCGTGCGGGACGTGCGGGCTCTTCTCGGGGTCAATAAAGGCGCCGCCGATTCTGTGCTTGCCCGCCTGCAGATGCAGACGCGGGTGGTGACCGGGGATATAGAACGGGTATACCGTGGTGCGGAGCTGCGCTACGAAGGCTGGCAGCGTTCCGTTTTCTGTACCCCTGAGTCGCTGTTCGAAGATTTTGACTTTCCCTTCCCTGGATTCACTCCGCGAAGCATGCGCTCAAGCCTTACTCCGGCGCAATCCCTGGAATTCCTGATGGAAACGATACTCCGGGCTGCCCCCGCCGCCACCCGCGGGCAGATGGAAAAAATGTTGCGCTGACCGTTATTAACATTTTTGCCGTTGATTCGTCATGTATATGTGCCGCGACTCGGCGCGCAGTTGCGGCGGATTGTATAACATGTTGAATATGAAACGTTTTTTACTTATTATTTGCATCCTTGTTCCCTGCCTTTCCTGCATGGGCGGACAAGGCGGGGCGGCCAGGGAGTCCCGCATTTCCACAGCTGTGTCCGAGTGTCGCCATTATGAAGGCGCAGATTATCTCAAACTCGGCAGCCTGGCTACCGGAGCCTTGAAGGGCGTCGTGCGTATCGCCGGAGCAGGTGATTCCGACATCAAGGAAGCTCTCAGCCTTATGAAGGGCATCGACGGCCTCACGGTGTTTTCGTATGACGGATGTTCCCCCGAAGACAGGGCGCTCATCGACGCCAGGCTCTCGGAGGCTCTTGCCGGTTCGGAGATGCTGCTGGAGGCAAGCGACACCGGGCAGAAACTCAGAATGTACGGCACTTACGACGACAGGACTGATAAAGTACGCGACTTCGTGCTGTTTGCTCCGTCGGAATCTGCGCTGATATGCGTACGCGGTTCCGTATCCATGGATACCGTCGCCAGGATTGCATCCGATGACTGAGTCCCTGTTCCATAAGGAATACCTCCCGCTCGCCGACACCCTCTACCGGATTGCCTGGTATATACTGGAATCCGATGCCGAGGCGGAAGACGCCGTGCAGGAGCTGTACCTCAAGCTCTGGGAGTCCAGGGACAGCCTGCAGGGGATAAGGCTCCCTAAGGCCTACGCCATACGGATGCTGCGCAATCTCTGTGTGGACCGGTTGAGGAAGGCCCGGCATGAGACTTATCCCGAGGAGTTGCCGCAGACTCAGTATGCACCGGCCCCGGACGATGTCCTCGATGCGAAGACGCGCCTGAACAAGGTCCTGGAAGCCGTCAAGTCACTGCCTGAGCGGCAACGCAAAGTTCTCATCCTGCGGACGGTAGAAGGTCTCTCTTACGAAGATATAGCCGACCGGACCGGAATGAATGGTCTTACATGCCGAGTACTGCTTTCGCAGGCCCGGTCAAAAATCAAGAAAAAAGCATGAAAAGGATTGAAGACATAGAAAGAATGCTGCCGGAGGAATTGGAATCGGCTGCCCTGAGCGAGGACATCAAGGTCCCCTCCGGCCTGGAGGAACGCATCAAGTCGGCTATCGCCGCGAAAGAATCCATTAAGCTCAGGGAGTCACCGGTGCGTTGGGTACCCTATGCTGCCCTCGCCGTCGCTGCCGGTCTTGCAGCCGTCGCCGTCATCCCGCGCGATGGCAAGATACAGGATACCTTCGACGATCCCTATCTTGCTTACGCCCAGGTAGAGGCGACATTCCAGAAGATATCAGACAAGATGGCCCTCGGAGTCGATCTGGCGGAAAAAGCCGGGCAGACCGCAGACAGGCCGATGGAAATAATCAACAAAATCAAACAGCCATGAAACGTATAACCATAATCGCAGCACTGCTGCTCGCAAGCATATTCTCCTTTGCCCAGACCGGCAGGAGCATCTATCAGAAATATTCCGACGCCGAAGGCGTGAGCGCCGTTTACATCTCGCCCGCCATGTTCCGGCTCATAGGCAAGATTCCCGACCTTCACGTAGAGGGTGAAGACGTCAACCTTGCCCCTATAATCCAGTCGCTGTCAGGGCTTTACCTGATAGACAGCGAGAACCCCAAGGTCAATGCGGAGCTGAAGGCCGAAGCGGCGAAATTCATAAAAGCAGGCAATTACGAGCTTCTCATGGAAGCCAAGGACTCGGGTGAAATCGTCAGGATGTACACCGTGGGCACCGAAACGCTCGTCAACGGCTTCGTCATGATTGCAGAAGAGGGACGCGAATCCACCTTCATCTACCTCGACGGCAAAATGAACCGTGAAGACCTCGAGAACATAATCGCCGAGAAAATGAAGTAGGGTCAGCCTTGCACGGAATTCTCTTTGGCAAGACTCCACCCGGTCTGTCGGGTGATCCCAAGAGGTTCAAGGGAAACCCCGAAACGTTTACCACTCGTTGTCGGGGTCGTCTCCTCCGACCAGGGCTTCAGTATTCGAATCTTCCAGAAGGCTGAATTGGAGTCTGTTTTCGATGGTCACTATCACGGGCGGGGTGTATAACTTTTTAGTCATGGCTGGTGATTCTTAATTGAATACAGGGCGTATAGCGAGTCCTTCGCATCTATGGCTTCCATAATTTGCATGAGTCGAAGTCACCTGGGGAAGGTACAGCCTGAACCATGCGGCATAAAAATTCTCGTCACTGAAGGAATCAAGTGACGAAGACCAGTAGTATCCCTCATCAGTATCCCTGATTTCATTGCCGCTGGCTGTCCCTGTTATAGGGAGGAAAATGCTGTTTGAATTGGACTTGCTGCTCACCAGATAGCCTTCAACGCCGTTCATCGTGGTGACGGTCCATTTGCAGCAGTCTCTCAATTCTTCCTGTTCACTGTGGGTCGGCATTCGCCATGCTCCGCCGAGCATGGCGTGGGCTGCATCGTCTGCAGCCTCCAGTTCACTGAGGTTGTCCACAGTGCCGAGTGAACTGTTTGAATTGTACTTGGTCAGCGCGGTTCTCGTTCCCCACTTGTAATTGTCCCAGCCGAAATACTGCTTAGGCAGTGTTTCTCCCCAGGCAAAGAAGCTGCCGGCTCCCTCGGGTGCAGTGGCTCCAAGATTGAAGGACGCCCACTTGAGTCCTGAGGGAAGCCCGAGGTCCACAGCCTCAGGAACAGCGGCGAGCGGCTGGATCCTGTCGGCGTAACCACTCCAATAATGGGCTGATTTGTAGGCTTCTACGGATGAAGCGGGGACATAGATTGTGCATTCGGAGTAGAACAGCTTGTTTACATAATTAATGGTGTTGGAGGGAGGGACCGTCGCAAGAATTGAAATCTTTTCAAGCCCGGTACATCCGTAAAACAAACTTCCATCAAATTCTTTCCATGTGGAAGGCATGACGAGTTCTTTCAGTGCACGGCAGTTGTTGAAGCATCCATTACTGACCGTTTCAACGCCTTCCGGTATGGTGATGCCGGATAAGTTGGAGCACTCTGCAAATAAATACCAGTCAAGGACTCTTATACCTTCCGGCACTGCGAATGTGGTCAATCCTGCCGGTGCGATTGAGACAAGTCTGTCTCCGTCAATCAGACTCCTGCCGTCGGCGGAAGCAAAGTTTCCGGAGAATGATGAAAGGCTTGAGCATCCAGGGAAAGGATTCTGTATCAGCTGTTTTACGCCGGATGGGATATGTATGGTCGTAAGTGAAGAACAGTTGGCAAATGCGCTATACTCCAAGGATTCCAATGATTGTGGAAGCGTGACGGATTCAAGTGAAGCTGAAGATGCAAAAGCGTGCATTCCTATGCTTTTCAGTCCCTCGGAGAAATTGATGCGCTTCAATGTGCGAATGCCGGCGAAACTATTCGTACCAATTTTGGTTATGCTAGACGGAAGAGTCAGTTCTTCTATAGTTGAACCGGAAAAGCAATAAGGGGCAATGTTTGCAACGCCTTCCGGTATAGCACATGAAATTTGCCCTTTCATTGCAAAGGTGTGCAACGTGCCATCCTTGATAAGGAAAAGGCCGTCGCTGCTGACATGAGAGCCGGTCAGTTGCGTAAGGCCGGTGCATCCTGCGAAGGGATTGAACCTAATTTCCGTGCATTCAGGTATATTCAAACTTGTTATTCGGTGGCAGTCAGATAATGCACTGCCACCGAGGTAATCCAGATGGGCAGGCAGTGATACATTTTCAAGCAGGGAGCAATTCCAAACCGCGTAAGTGCATAGAACGGAGAGGCTTTCAGGGAAACTGATGGATTTGAGGTTTGGAGCAACATTGTTGGTGAGGAACGCATCATTAACGGAGCTATAGCTGCCTTTGACGGTACCAATGCTCGTAAGCGGGCCGTCCAGCTTTATTATTCCCTTTCCGTTTTGGTAGGTGTTGGAAACTACTGCAGCGTTGAGTACAGATTCGTTTGCGATGGAGACAGGTCTGCCGTCAGTTGTCGTGTACCAAATTTCATTGTCGGGCTGAACCGGTTCCGGAATCGGCCGAATCCTGTCGGCATACCTGCTCCAATACTGGGCAGATTTATAAGCATCTACGGATGATGCGGGGACATATATGATTTGAGTGTTATCGGTAAGATCGGGACAACCGTTCGGTACAGCTTGCGCCAAGACAGTGAGTTCGGTCAATTCGCTGCACTCGTTGATAGCATACGTTTTGATGGTTCTGAGTGAAGCCGGAAGCGTCAGCTTATTGATTCCGAAACCGGTGATTACCTGCTTTCCAATAGAGGTAATTCCTTCAGGGATAACCAATTCTTCCATACCGAAGCAAGCTACGCCTTTGAGCTCACCATTCTGTACAAGGAAATGGCCGTCTTCACTGGCATACTTCCCCTGGAAGGAAGTTGTCCGGAAGCAAACAAAGGCGCCATCGCCAATGGTTTCAAGTGTTTCAGGCAACGTTGAGAACTCTTCGATGAATGTCCAGTAGAAAGCATGACTGCCTATTTCTACAAGTTGGTTGGGAAGCTTGACTCTCTTGATGTCGTAGCACCATTGGAAGAGTCCTGGGGCAATTACACGGACTTTATCAGGTATGGTTACATCAACAAGACCTTTAGGAGCGAATCCATAGGCGGTATCGCCGATTATCAGGAAGCGCCCGTCATCCGTAGCATAGGGGCCTTCAAAAGTGGAAAGACCGGTGCATTCCATAAAAGCACCGGAACCCAATGTGGTGACAGAGGAAGGAATGAATACACTTTCAAGAGATTTGCAACAATCAAATGCGTAGCTTCCTATGCTCTGCAACCCGTCGTTGAAGGATATGGAACTCAGATTGGAGCAGTAAGAAAAAGCGCTGCTTTGTATTGTAATCAAAGATTGTGGGAATGCGATAGTCTCAAGATTGTTTTTTTCGAAAGCGGAAAAAGCATTGACGCCGATTGTCGTCAAATCGCCATCCAGCACTATGATTCCTTTGCCGTCTGAATAAATGTTGGAAACTACGGTCCGATCTCCAAAAGGGTCCGTAGCCCCGGAATAGGGACTTACAATTTCTCCGTCAGTTGAGGTGTACCAAATCTCATTGTTGGGCTGAACAACAGCACCCCCGGTAAACTCAACTTCTACCGGAGCCATGCGGGAGATGGTGTTCCTGCTGATAGTTAGGGGCTTGGTGCTGGATTTGGTAAAGGTGCCTCCGTCCGGTGAGGTGACAGTGAGGGTGAAGCCGCCGCTGAGCGTTACAGGCGGCAGGACGAACCAGAATTCTGTGAAAGCGGAGGCGTCCGCATTGAGGGTGACGGGGGATGGACAGATGAGCATCACGTGGTCGGATGCGCTGTCGTCCATGGTGAGAACAGGCAACCCGCCTACTGTCATCGTTACGCTGGCTTTGCCCGAAATGGCCTCGCCGCCATTGCTTTTGAGTTGCAGCGAAGATACGCTGGCATTGGCCCCATAGAGCTTGAAAGACAGTATGCCGCCGGCGTTCTTGAACATCAGTTTGTTGTCATCGGCAGCCGCAACCATGACGTTGGCACCTGGCCCGAATGAGTCTTGCGCCCACATCTGGGTGGAGGGAAGGCTGACGGAAAGAACTTCGTCGTTGCTGATTCTGGTGCCTTCTGCATAGGGATATACGGCGTAGATGGCACCGATCGGATTTGCGGTTATGAAGTCGGAGGTTGGGACCATGGAAAAAGTGCCGGAGTTGTCTCCGGTTTCACCACTGAAGCGGTACTGCTGATTGTATGTGTCCCGGTTGAAAATCGAGATGCGGTCATCTTCGTTCCACAGCACACGGTACTGGCTGTCGGTGTGGGTTCTAGTGAAGTCGGATGACTCAGTGCTGGCGTAAAACTCTTCATAAACAGGACGGAGCGAAACGAACTCCTGCTCCTCTGTTGCACAGGACGAAAGTACCAGAGCGGCGCAGTATCCGGCAAGACTGATTGGGAATACTCTTTTCATGGCAGATTGGAAACGGGCGGCGGGTGTTATTGAAATTTTTAATACTTTTTACAAATGTAGTCATTATTATAAGATTAACAAGTGTCCTGCGGTCTGGCTTAATTATCCTGAAAACCGCCGTGGGCCGTGCTCCCCAGGTGCAAAACCACCCTCCGGCCGCCCTCGCCGCATTGTCCCTAAGTTCCTGTAACAAGTATGACGAAAGCGCCATTCTCTCCGACATCTCTGACATCAAGAGCCGCTTGTCCGCACTGGAAGAGCAGATGAGTGCAGCCAACGGCAACGTCAGCACTCTCCAGGGCCTTGTGTCGGCTCTGCAGGGTAATGTGTACGTGACTTCAGTGACACCTATCGTGAAATGCAACGCGCTGAACACTAAGGTGTTACAAGAAATCGTCCCGGCCAAAACGCCGGGGTGATTTCTTATAAAGGGTTGTATGTAAGGAACTTGCATTTCACGGCCCGCCTGACAAAGCAGATGGAGCGATTGCGTAGCGGAGTCGGACAGCTGTTTCGGAATGACTTGTCCTGAAATAAGTTGACAGGAGAATATGTTTAATGTCAAATTTATTTAGGACAATGATTAACTTTATCAGCCCTATTAATCGG
>CAMOGR010000067.1 GCA_946614205.1 uncultured Bacteroidales bacterium
TTCCACAGACTATCCTTTCCTCCTTACCTATTCGGCCAACAACGACAAATACTATTGGCTGCCAAGCGAATACCTGCCACTGTAAACAATGAAGCAACTGTTTGAAATCGAGAACCTGAGATGCTCTTACGACAAGAACTACCGTGAGGGCGCTTCGAAGGTTGTCCTGGAGATAAAGAGCCTGGGCATCCCCTACGGAAAGAAAGTTTTCATAGTAGGGGAGTCAGGCATAGGCAAGAGCACAATTCTCGAGGTGCTCGGCCTCATGAACAATACCATCGTGCCCGACGCCTCCTCGCGATTCGTGTTCTACGACCGCAGCGGCGTCGCCACCGACCTTCTTGCGCTCTGGCGTGACGGAGACGACACACGCCTGTCTGGGTTCCGGCGCGAGCACTTCAACTTCATCTTCCAGAGTACCAACCTGATGCGCAACTTCACGGCGTACGAAAACATTTCCATAACCCGTATGCTGCAGGGCTACAGCCAGCAGGAGTCCTTCGACCGTGCGGCTCAGGTCCTTGCCGACCTCGGCCTTGAGCATGTGGGGAAAGAGCGCATGGCCCAGGAGCTTTCCGGCGGCCAGCAGCAGAGGCTTGCATTCGCCCGTGCCATCATTCCCGATTTCACAGTCCTCTTCGGAGACGAGCCCACCGGCAACCTCGACAGCGAGAACGCCGTGCGGGCGATGGAACTGCTGTCGTCCAAGCTCTCGGGGGTTTCTGACAGCTCTGCCATAATAGTTTCCCACGACATGCATCTTGCCGTCACCTTTGCCGACATCGTGATAAAGATCCGCAAGGAATCCAACGGGCGCGCCGACGGCAGCGACGAAGTCACATACCGCGGAGTCATCGACTCATCGTGCATCTTCACCCCGAAGGAAGACCGTTCCGTTTGGTCCAACGGCCGCCAGGCGATGAGCACCCCTGAATTCGAACAATTCTTACGGCACCAGAAATGAAAAACAACATTCCCGATTACCTCAAACTGTTCATACGCCGCGAAGGCAAGGTGGTGCTGGGCCGCAACTTCTCCAACGTATGGCTGCTTTCGGCCGTGCTGGTGGCAACGTTCTTTGCGATAGCCTTTGCCAACGGAAGCCTTAACTACTTGAATTTCAAAATGAACGACCCATTCGTGAAGTGGGTCGACATAAAGAGTGACAACAATCCTTCGGCCATGCGCATGCTCGAGGCCGACCTCCGTGATTCCCTCACTGCGCGCACCTATCACTTCCGGAGCTATTCCAACGACTTCGAATACAGCTACAACCTGTTCGGCGCGGCTGATTCGGTACACGTCTATCTGCATTTCCGTTTCTTCGATTCGGGCAACAAGGAGCTGATAAAGGCAATCGTGGACAAGGAGAACAAGATTGTGGGAATAGGGCCTTCGCAGGTGGACGAGATTCCGTCCGGGAGCCTCGGTGTGTTCATAACCGAGAAGGCCGCCCGCAAACTTGGATACTACAATGCGAAGGGTGAACTGGACGTCCCGGCATTCGTCGACCTGTACCGTCCTTCCGCAGGGGCGGAAGAACTGGGATTCAAGCTCACTGACGACAGGGCCCGCGTGCCTCTGCCGCTGCTTGGCGTAGTGCGCCGCCTGCCGGGCAGCGTCGACGCCGTGGCGTTCTCGTTCCTGTATAACCAGATGTGGACCAACGCTTTCTTCATGAACAACGAAGGCTATGCGTCGTCGCTCTGCTTCTTCATACCGGAAGACGTCGACCCTTCCGAGTTCGACAACCGCCTGCAGCAGTTGCTGGAATCCAATACCGACGCTCCCTTTGTCATCGACAACCTGAGTTACGCTCCCCAGGAGATGTTCACCTGGAAGAACCGTATCGTAGGGGAGTATGACGGATACCCCGAGTATTACCTCGGCTTCCGGAAGGTCGTCTTCACCGATACCCTGACCGTTGCACCGCAGCTCGCATGCAAGGTAAGCGACCTGCTTCTCAGCGAATTCCCCGGGAAGGACATACACCGTCTGTACGAATATGAGTTCGAGCACGGGGAGCATTCCACCGGCGATTACATATCCGTGTATTTCGACGACCTCGAAAGGATAAAGCCCTTTGCGGAAGAGGTGGTGGAAAAGAACGAGCTCGAGGTCGAGATGTCCCAGATAAACGCCAAGGAGAACTTCCAGTCCGTGAGCGTCATGGCAATCACCCTGTCGGTCGTCATGGTGGTTTTCGCCATAGTGTGCATACTCCTTTTCATAGTCAACCTCCTGCAGTCCTACTTCCAGAAGGTCAAGCGCAACATCGGAACGTTCAAGGCTTTCGGCATATCCAACGCCGAACTGCTCAAGGTATATATGACCATCATGCTGGTGCTTGTGCTTTCGTCGCTGGTCATTTCGCTCTTTGTCGTGACCGTCTTCCAGCTGCTTCTGCCGCTCGTCGGCGTCACCAAGGGCGACGGCTTCGGCTTCCTGTCGCTGTGGAGCTGCCATGTAATCAAGGCGTTCCCTCCTCTCATCACCGTAGCGGCCATCGTAGTGATAGTGGCCGCCGCCGCCGTAACCGTACGCATAGTCATGAAAAACCTTCTCTCCGCCACTCCCGGAGACCTTATTTACGACAGATAGATACAGGAATCTATATGAACAAGAAACTGTTCCTCGCCATTGCCGTAGCGGCATTATTCTCTGCGTCCTGCAGCAGCAGGTACGACTTCGTTCAAAAACCCCTCGACGCCGACAATCCCGAAAAGGGTATGCTGACTCTCGGGGAAGGCGGCAACTCACTTGCCCTCAGCCATATAGGTGGTGCCTACGACGGTCTTGTCGTGTTCACGGCCGATGAGCCGTGGGGTATTTCCGGCCTGCCGTCCTGGCTGCAGGTAGTGGAAGAAGACGCAGCCGGACTCGAATTCGGACATGCGGGTACGTCCAAGCTCCGCCTGAGCGTAAGGCCCAACCTGAGCGGGGATGAGCGCGAAGCCAACCTGGTATTCACCGGCGGCGGCAAGCAGCTTTCTTCGCTGCATGTCACTCAGCCTCAGGTTGTGTTCGCACTCAAGGAGAAAGACCCGCAAATCAGTTTCGACTGGACCGAATTCCAGCTTACGGACCCCGAGAAGGGGACTCCGGCCAAGGAACAGCCGTACAGCAGAAGTCTCGGCCTGGAATCGAACGTAGACTGGGCCTTTGCATATCAGGAGCAGTCAGATACCTTGTTTCATGCATCAAGCGACAAGCTTCAAGGGGATGTGGCGATAGAACTGGTGCCGCTCAAGCCGGGCCTTCGTCGCTCCGATGTCTCCGGCACCATACTGCTTGTGCCTGTGTTTGGCGTTGCCCTCACGAGCGAAGAGCAGGCTGAAGTGGCCAGGAACTGGACTCCCGAGATAAGCGTGGGGCAGTCACACCTGCTCTTCGATGCTTTCTGGACCTCCGGCGAGCCTGTTTTCTCCGAGCTTGGAAGTTCTCTCTCAGGGCAGACGGCACAGCTTTCCGTCGTCTGCGAAGAAAAAGACAAATGGCGTATGGTCGACAGCCCCGACTGGCTTACCCTTACAGGAGCCTCGGGCGAACTTGAGAAAGGTGCTTCCCAGGATGGCGGTTCCGGGGATATCATTGTGTCCGTCTCCGCGGACAATGCGAACCCCGGCTTGCAGCCGCGCCCTTTCAACATCAGTTTTGCGCCTGTTCTTCCTGACGAGGTGCTCGCGGCCATGCCCGACGAAGTGCTTGAGCAGCTGGTGGTTACTGTCTCCGGCTCGCAGAAGGGCTTTACCTTTGAAGTCACGGGGAACACACTTGAAGACGGCATCCTGGGCTACGACTTTGCCAACGAAGACGTCGACCGTGTGCAGAATCCGCAGAAGTATTCCGTACAGGTCAAGATTCCCGGCAACTTCGAAGATGTGTGCCAGCTGCCTGCCCAGGACAGTTTCCCCTGGATTGCCGCCGATGTCCGGAAAACCGCCGGCGCCGACAGCACTTACACCCTGACATTCACCCTCAGGGAGCAGAATCTCGACCTGCGTAACGCCCTTCGCACTCCTTCTGCCGGCAACTCTTACCAAAATACAGGTTATGCTTACTTCGGCGCTACGGAGTCCGGCACCGCCCCGTATTCTGTCGTTCTCCGCAAAGAGCTGTTTGCGCAGTCCGTTAACGCTCCTGCCGGCGTGCCGTTCGAGTTCTCGCAGGCCAAGTTTGACTTTGAAGTCACTCCAAGGGACATATTCAGTTCGCTCGGCCCTCGTTTCACACGCTCCCAGGAGATTCAGCTTGTCTGTTCCGGACCATGGGAAGCAAAGATAGAATATGGAGAAGACAATGACGACCCGTCCAGGCTTGACTGGTTCGAGGAGTCGGAAGGCGTAATGAAAGGAGAAAAGGCCACCGGCGGGGCTCTTCCCTTGAATTTCCGTGCCAAGGATATCAACCCTTATGAGCATACCCGCAGCGCCCGGCTCGTTTTCTCCAGTCTGAATCACACTGACGGAAGTGCGACGATAGAACTGCCCGTGCGCCAGAACGAATACAAATTCATCATCAGGGAGGCCAGGGAAGAGAGTACCGCCGCTGTGAGCGACTTTGGCACCATAACGGCCTATCAGGGAGATGAAGAACCACTGAAGGTGTTCATCGAGTGCGGAGGTGCATGGACTATGACCGAGTGCCCGTCATTCCTGACTCCGTCACGGAGAGAATCCACGGACGAGGAAGGCTTCCAGGACTTCGTTTATTTCGACATAAAAACAAATACCGACACCGTTTCCGACAGGGAAGGCCTGATTGCCATCGAAGCCGACAACGGAGCCAGGAAAGAGATTGCAGTGCGGCAGTCGCGCTTCGTGTTCGAGCCTGTGAAAACCTTCGAGGGTGTGCTTCCGGCGTACAGCGATTCTGAACTCGCACTTGCAACGCTTACAGTCACCAAGGGGGCTAAATGGCGTGTCATTCAGGGCTCAAAGGAGATTGTGGCACCCAGGGCGGCAAGCGGAAACGAAGAAACGCTTTCCTTCCGGCCCGTGTTCAACCCCGATGAAAAGTCCCGTAGCGTAACCTACAACGTGGAGATAACGGAGCCGAAGGGAGTTGCGTACAAGACCTTGGTATTTGACCAGAATCCGTTTGAGTTTACCGTTGGCGCCACTGAAAAGGCTTTCAAGGAACTCGACACCCGGGAAACGAGCCTTCAGCAGATTGCCGTGAAGTGCTCCGGCCCGTGGGAAGTAGTGGGCGAGTCTGACGGACTCCATTGCGAGAAGGTTTCCCCGGAGGCCCTCAGCGTGTGGGCGGACCGGAATCTTGCCTCCTCGGCCAGGCAGAACTATTATTATCTTGTGAGTACGGCCCATCAGGAAGCCGGGATTTCAAAACAGGTGCAGCTCACTCTGACCCAGGAGCCTTTCATCTGGGCTGTCTCTAATACCCAATCCAGCGGCAAGTTCAATTACAGCCTCGAAGCCGTTACAAACGTGGAAATCCCCCTGTCCGTAAAGAGTTCCGCCGGCTGGAAAGTCAAACTGCTTCGCGACAATGCGCAGAAGGAAGAAGTCCCTCTCGAAGAACACGTCGACATAATTCAGGCCCCTGAAAGCTACGGGGGCGATGAGTCCGGCAAGGCTTTCATCATACGCTTCAAGCCGCAGGATAACCTGGAAGCCGGAGGCAACAAGAAGCTTATACTGCGAATCCTGAGCGAGTTCGCTGACGAGAGCGCCGCTTCCGGAGCGGCCGGCAGGTACATGGATGTCAAGCTGGACCAGAAGCCCTTCAACTGGGTTGCCGATTTTGCCGGCTCCTGGGAAGAGACGGACGGCAGACATACCTATGAATGGGAGGCTAATGAAACCGGCGGAAAGTATTTCTACATCACGAGTGCCGGCGACTGGTATATCCGCAATGACGATACCGGGGCGGAAATCAAGAGCGGAGCCGTAGTGTACGGATGGAAGTTCGAGTGGAGTGCCCCTAGCCGCAACAGGGAGACGCGCATCACAGTGACCCCTACGGTCAACCCCAATCGGGTTGAGCGCCATGTCAACTTTACCGTCGTAAGCAAGGTGCACGAGGCTGCCGGACGATCCGACTGCCATGAGAGCATGACTGCGAGCCAGAAGCCCTACGAATTCCATTTTGTGGTCGGCGGGCAGGCTGTCAATGAGACATCAATAACCAGGGCTCCCCTGAACACTGACCGGAATTCCATCAACTTGGCGTGTTCAGGAACCTGGCAGGTTGACAATCCGGCATCTTCCTGGATTGAAGACGTATCCCGCTCGGCAAACACTCTTTCATTCAAGCTCAAGGCCAATACCGGCCTGTCCAACCACGGTGAAAGAAACGCCGTCCTTACCCTTACTGCAAACAACGGACTTACCATCAAATTGACGGTCATCCAACAGGCATACGTATTCGAAGCCACGCCTTCAGCCATTCACATCAAGCCCGAAGGCGGCGAGTCCAAGCCCGTTTCTGTTACCATTTCCCCTTCAGGCAAGTATTCTGCAAGAAGGACCGCAAGCTGGGTGCTCCTCAACGGGCGACAGCAGGAAATCAGCCAACTGAGAGGCGGTGACGAACTGCTTGTCTCTGCCCTTGCCGACGATTCCGGCTCCGACCAGGGACGGTCTGCGCAGGTTGTCCTGGAGTCAGTGGACATCCCCGGGCTCGTACAGACGATTACCGTCAACCAGACTCCTTATATCCTTCGTTTCGGCGATGCCGTGCAGCAGGAGTACCATGTGTCTCCTGACAGCGGGACTTCGCTCGACCTCCCGATTGAATCCACCGTATCTTGGGTGATGACCGCTCCGGAGTGGATACGCCTGTCCACGGCCGGCGGCACTGTACCGGACGATGTCGAAGAGGCCCGGCAGTTCCCCGTTACGGCGAGCGTGTCTTCCGCCAATACCGGCAGGACCCGTCGCTGGGGCAACATCCTTTTGGCTCCCCAGTCTGACCAGTCCAGGACTGCCGATGCGGTCGCGGTTTATCAGGACGCCTTCCTGGTGGAAGGCACGCTCGCGGCCTTCAGCGCCGTCGACGCACAGCCGCAGACCCTTTCCGTGTTCTCCAGCAACGAGTGGGAACTGGATCGAGCCGTCTGCCCCGACTGGCTTGACTTCAACGCCATGGGCACCCTTTCCGGAAACGGAAGCGAGAGCGGAGAGAGCGTTACGGTCGCGGTTCAGGACAACACCGGAGGGCAACCGCGAACCGGCAAACTGGTATTCGTCAATAAGGCGTACGAAGGAGTCAAGAGGGAGATCACCGTTACTCAGAACGCTTTCCAGTGGACGGTGACGCAGTCGGGTACATGGGATTTCCCTGCTCTTCCCGGTAATCCCGACCGTCTTGTACTTACCGTTGCGACCTCTGGAGAATTCGAGACCGTTATCGAACCTGCCGACGCGCTTTCCTGGCTTGTTCTTGAAAACGGCTCCGGGACGGACCGCGGCATTGTGACTGTAAGACCGGCAGGCGACAATCTCTCGAAGGAGGCCTTTGCCGCCAAAGTTACGGTGCGCCATAAAAAGTACCCGGAAAAGAGCCAGTCCTACGACGTACGGCAGGACGGATATGTATTCTCCATAACCAGCGTCGGAGCTCCGGTAGAGAAAGACCAGAGTTTCTTCTTCTCTCCCGATGGCACCACGAACCGCGAATTCACCGTCACGAGCACCGGCGCCTGGCATCTTGAAGGCGTCCCTTCATGGATAAGCGTTACCGGAAACTCGACCCTGAGGGCCCTGGAGAACACTTCCGGGGCGCGTCGCGAGGCTGTCGTCACTTTCGTGTGCGACCGCAACTCCGATTATAACATCACCGTCACCCTTGTCCAGGACGTGTTCCAGGTAGACGGCTCCCTTCAGCCCTTCGCCGAACTGTCTGCCACGAGCCAGCAGCTCTCCGTATATGCGAGCGGTTCGTGGAGCGCAAGTTCTTCTGACGGGAATGTTACCGTGACTCCTTCTTCCGGCACAGGAAACGCCACTCTGACTGTTTTTGCTGCGGATAATGTCAGCACGACTCCCAGAAGCGGCTCAATAGTGGTGAGCTACGTTCCGGAAGGGTACTCCGCCGCCATGACGAAGACGGTCCCCTTCAGCCAGAACGCTTACCGCTGGAATTCCGACCCCGTTTCCCTGAGCTTTGCACCTGCCGGTTCCGGTCCGCAGAGCGTCGAGGTGGTATCTTCAGGAGCGTGGAGCGTGACGGACAAGACCGGTGACTGGTACACGCTTTCTGCTGAGAGCGGCACCGGCGGCAGTACTATTGTCGTGACGCCGGCAGACAACGCAGGCGAAGCCTCCCGCAGCGCTTCGTTCACCATCCGGTGCTCCGATAACCCTGCCCTTGTCAAGCGTGTTACTGTCGCGCAGGAAGCTCTGACGCTCAGCTCTTCACTGACTTCCCTTGGTTTTGCCGCTATAGATTCCGGCTCCGCGACTCTTCAGGTTTCCGTATCGCACGGGGGATGGTCCATTACCGGCGTACCTTCGTGGCTCAGCGTGACTCCGCAGTCCGGAGAGTCCGGTGCGACCGTGACAGTAGTTCCTACTGGGGACAACATGACTGATGCGCCTTATGAGGCAATCATCACTCTTGTCAGTACCATCCTGCCTTCCCGCAGCGTAAATATAAGCGTTACTCAGGACAACTATGTATTCGATGCAACAAAGGTCGTAATGCAATTCAATTCTACCATTGGCTTGTCTCAGACTCTGCAGGTTGTATGCAGTGGAGACTGGTCAGCCTCCGGAGTTCCGGACTGGATCGATCTTGATCCGGCGAGCGGCACAGGTAATGCTTCTGTCGTTGTTCACGTTAAGCCTAATTACGACACCCAAATGCGCAGTGCTTCTTTTTATATATCAAGCCGCAATTTTCCGACTCTTCAGCGTGAAATTGTTATTTCTCAACTGCCATTGGTTTATAACCAGCCTGAAGTTGTTGACCTTGGCCTTTCTGTAAAGTGGGCTTCGTTCAATCTCGGCGCTACTGCTCCGGAAGACCCGGGTGCTCTCTTTGCCTGGGGCGAAACGCAGCCTAAGGATTCTTTTACATGGGATAATTACAAATGGGGTACAGGTTACGAATCGCTTACCAAATATAACAGTCTTGAGACGCATGGTCATGTGGACAATCTCTATACCCTTTTGCCTGAGGATGACGCAGCAAGAGCAAAACTTGGCGGCAACTGGAGGATGCCAACAAATGAAGAGCAAAGAGATCTTCGGAACAAGTGCAACTGGACGGCTGCTACCGTAAATGGTGTCCGGGGATATTGGGTGCAAAGCAGAACAAATACAAATCGTATTTTCCTTCCTGTAACAGGGCTGATTCGAAATTCGGAATTGTTAGAGGATAATCTTGGCAAGTATTGGTCTTCAAGCCTCGACGATAATGCTCAGAATCCTAATCCTGCTATGGCAAAGTACATGGGACTTAATCCTGACAATTCTGCTGCCACACATGTCGACTATGGTTCCGTGCGTTATTCGGGCTTGGCTATCCGTGCAGTATGCGAGTAAAAAAACTCTGTCTGACCCTTCTTCTCCTGTGCTTTGCGCTGGCGCTGCGGGCACAGGAGAAGAGTGACTGGTACTATTTCGAGCATACGGACGAGATTCTTCCCGATGCCCGGTCTCTCTTCGATAAGGGTGAGTACGACCGTGCCATCGGACTGTGCGACCTTCACGACGAGCTCCTGAGCACCGGGCATGAGCAGGCTCCAGCGGTAGAGGATCTGCGCGTCCGGAGCCGCCGCTGCCGCGAACTCGTCTCAGACATTTCCGACCGCCTTGCCGACGGCGATCCCGAGGGTGCCAAGCTGCTTGCTTACGAGCTCAAGGAACTGAATCCCAATGACGCCTGGATAGCGAAAGCCGGCCTGTCTGTCCCCAAAGGGCGTAAGCAGGCCGTCGACGAAGGCACTATGCGCTTTGTGCTTCAAGGAGGGCTGGGACTTGCCGGATTGGGCCATGGCTCCGTTTCCCTGGCACCTTCCCTGAGCGGGGGCCTCTTCAACATCGGGGATTCCGTCGTAGGCGCTCAGCTCGAACTCTTCCTTGCGCCGGGTCTTGCATCATCAGTCGCCTCCATGTTCGGAGCGGGAGCAAGCGCCGTGCTGCGTGTGGCTCCCGGCGTGTATCCGAGCGCAGGCGTCGGATTCTTCAGCTGCCGCAACACCGTTTCCCGGAGCGACCTTGGCAGTACTGCCGGCCCTTTCTTCCCCCTCGGCGTCACCTTTCTTGTCGGAGGCCGCTTTGCGCTCTCCGCCTCCGTGTGCATCCTTCCGGAGGTGAAAGTATGGAGCGAGGCTACAGGATATGCCGCCGGAATAAGTTATCAATATCTGCAGGCCGTCTCCGTCGCCGGAGGGCTCATGCCGCGCATAAGTCTCGGTTATGCTTTTTGACGTGATTGCCATGAAACGATTCCTCATAAGGCTTCTGCTCCCTCTCGTGGCACTGGTTGCCTCATGCACCACATTCCCCGAGGAGGAAGTGTCCGTTTTCAGTCTTTCCCCGTCTTCCCTCACAATAGAAGCGTCGGGAGGTTTCAGCAGCGTAACGCTCCGCAGCGGCACCAAATGGGACGTTACCCGTTCCGCTTCCTGGCTGAGCGTAAGTTCCATAAAGTCCGGCAGCAATCCTTTCGAGTGGACTGTGCAGATTCAGAGCAAGGCCAACGAAGGGGACGAGAGGCATACGAGCCTTGAATTTTCCAACGCCCTGGGAAGCAAGCTGACCCTTGACGTGACGCAGGAGCGCAAGCCCGTGGTGCATGTAAGCAACGTGGTGCTCGACACGAAAGACTGCACTCTGACAAAAGGTTCTTCCATAGCTCTGCGCGCGACAGTGCTGCCGTCCGACGCCACCGACAAGTCGGTGATTTGGTCCAGCTCCGACGAGAGAGTCGTGAGCGTAACTTCCGCCGGCAGGATTACCGCTGTCGGGGGAGGCCGCGCCGACGTCACCGTTACTACTGTAGACGGCGCTCACAAGGCCTCCTGCCGGGTTACTGTCACCGTCCCGGTGCAGTCCGTCAGCATCCTGGGAGACAGCCAGATTGCGCTCGTGGAAGGCGACAGGCTGCAGCTCTCGGCCGCCGTCTATCCCGAAGACGCCACCGATAAGTCGCTGTCGTGGCATTCTTCCGACAGCGGTGTGGTTACTGTGAGCGACAGCGGAGAGATCACCGCCATGAAGGTGGGGAACGCAACGGTCAGGGCTACCTCCAGGGATAACACGAACGCCTCTTCCGAAATCCAGGTGCAAGTGTCGGCGAAGCCGGTGCCTGTAGCGTGGGTATCCGTTTCCCCCGCGAACCTTACAATGAGGCCGGGAGATACGAGGCCATTCTCCGTAAGCATTTACCCCAGCGATGCGACCGACCGCAGCTGCATCTGGTCAGTCTCGGACACCCGTGTCCTGAGCGTGGACACCAAAGGCCTGGTTACCGCCCTTAACGCGGGAGACGCCACCGTGAAGGTCAGCGCCGGGGGCAAGTCTGCCAGCGCTTACGTGCATGTCGTCCAGCCGGTTACCGGCATTACCCTTTCGGAGTCTTCGATTGAGCTCACCGAGGGTGAATCCGCCAGCCTCGTGGCTACGGTCTATCCGTCCGATGCCGAAAACAAAAAGGTGACTTGGAGCACTTCCAACTATACCGTGGCGACCGTCACGGACGGATACGTGTATGCAGTACACGCCGGCACCGCGACGATTACCGTCAGATCGGACGACAATTCCGGACTATCCGCAACGTGTATGGTGACCGTTAATGCTGCGACGGTAAGCGTTACGGGTGTAAGTCTGGCGCCATCTTCGGTAGAACTTACCGAAGGGCAGAGTACGGTCCTGACCGCTTCGGTGTACCCTTCCGAAGCCACCGACAAGTCGCTGACCTGGTCGTCCGTTGATCCGGAAGTCGCCACCGTGGACCAGAACGGAAAGGTTACGGCACGGGGCGAAGGCAATACGACAGTGTCCGTGACGTCCGTGTCCAATCCGTCCGCGCGTGCTTCCTGCAGCGTGACGGTGCGTAAAAAGGTCGTTCCGGTGACGGGAATAAGCGCTTCTCCCCGGAACATCTCTCTTGAAAGCGGCGGCGTGCAGACAGTATCTCTTACCGTTTCGCCTTCCAACGCTACGGACAAGTCCCTCAAATGGATAACGAGCGACCCTTCGGTCGCGACGCTCAGCTCCCTGTCCGACTCGCAGGCGGAAGTTCTCGCAGTCGGCCCCGGCGCTGCGACTATAACCATCTCATCGGTATCTTCTCCTTCGGTATGGGCGGAGCTGATTGTCACGGTAACCGAACCGCAGAAGACTTATGCCATTCCCGAAACCGTCGACCTCGGACTTCCTTCCGGAATCCTCTGGGCGAACTTCAATCTGGGCGCAACCAGACCTGAAGAGTACGGAGATTATTTCGCATGGGGGGAGACCAGCGTCAAGACCACTTATACTTCAGGGAATTATCTTTGGAACGGGAATTCGAAGTATAGCGTCGGAGGACTTACGCAGTTGCAGGCTCAGGATGATGCTGCTGCCGTGCTGCTGGGACCGGACTGGTTCATACCCACACGGGAGATGTTTGAAGAACTCTTGTCAAACTGTTACGATAGATGGACAAGTGAAAACGGTGTGCAGGGAATCCGCTTTACCAGCAAGTCCAATTCTTCCAGGAGCATCTTCATCCCGGCTGCTGGCTATTACCGAGACGGCTATATTACTGAGGCAGGTTCTTACGTCATGATATGGTCTTCTACATTTGATATGTCTGGAGGAGAGAGTTTCTTGATGCGTATAGGTTCGGGCGGGCAGAGTATCGCTGCCAATTACTCCCGCTTCCGCGGAATGTCCGTACGCCCGGTTTCGCGCCGTACCAGGGTTGCGGTAACCGGCGTCTCGCTGGACAAGGCTTCGCTCAGGCTCGAAACAGGCCGGGCGGAGACTCTCACGGCTATCATATACCCCTCGAATGCTACGAACCGAACGGTACAATGGGCAAGCAACAATACTTCAGTTGCGACCGTGTCGTCTGACGGAACCGTCACCGGAGTCTCTCAGGGGCGGACTCAGATAGTGGCGACGACAGCGGACGGAGGCTTCCGTGCATATTGCACCATTGAGGTTACCAATACTCCCGTAGGTCTGGAGGCCGTGGATCTCGGTCTTCCTTCCGGAATCAAATGGGCCAATATGAACCTGGGAGCGGCCGAGCGTACCGATTATGGCGATTATTACGCCTGGGGGGAGACGGAGCCATATTATATGCCGGGTTATTCCCAGAGTTCCGGCGGCTCCTGCAGGTGGCGAAGCGGCAAGGAAAGCGGATATATTAGGAGTTCTTACACCTACAGCAACGGGGCAAATTCGGTAAGCGTGTACAATGGCGGTTATTATGTGCTTGATTCAGCCCATGATGCAGCGACAGTGCGTTGGGGCGCTCCCTGGCGCATGCCTACCAGGCAGGAACTGCAGGAATTGATGGAAAACTGCAGCTGGGAGTATAACGTGTGGGACAGCGGGGTGTACGGCTACAAGGTTACGAGCAAGTCGGACAGAAGCCGCTTCATCATCATTCCTATGGCTGGATACCGAAATGGGACAGCTTTGTATGATCCCGGCGTTATCGGGTATTATTGGACTTCTACGCGAAGTTCTTCCACCTGGGCGGCATCTTGTCTGTTTTTGGACACTGTGTCACCCGCGACCGGGAGCAGGTATATCTACCAAGGTCTGCCCATCCGTCCGGTGCGGAACTGACGCCGTCCGCCGTAAAGCAAGGAGGCTGGCCGGGTTCCTCACGTCCGGCCAGCCTCGGTGCTGTGTCTGAAAGTACTTGTGCTATTCCAAATATTTCTGGATGAGTCTGACCATAAGGTCATTGAGGAGTTCTACCTGATATTCGCCCACGGTCGGAATCAAATGCTCACCTCCGATTCCGCTGTCGCCGGTTATGAACACGTAGGTGCCGCCGGTTGCGATTGCCATCATCCTCAGCAGGAATTCGGTCGGCTTGTCTATGCCGCTTGATGCGACGGGGATGAGCTTTATGCCCATGGAGGCGTAGCTGTCGATGGAACTGTGAATGCTGTCCATAACGCCCTGGACGTCCTCGTGGGGAGGTGCGTCAAGCAGCATGAAGGCTATGCGGGCACGGGCCGAAGTGTTCCAGTCGAAGGCCTGGAGGGATGTCTGGAGTGCGGTATGAACTGCCTCCGGATAGTCTCCGCCGCCGCCTGCATTCTGCTTCTTGATGAAATTGACTGTCTTGGAGAAGTCTTTCGAGAAGGATGATTCGCGGGTGATGTATTCGTCGCCTTCGTCCCTGTAGAAGAGGGCGCCGGTGCGGATGGATACGGGAATCTGCAGCTGGGAGGCCTTGCCGAGTATGTCGGTCAGGTCGGCCTTCAGGAACTCGAGTTCGTCTCCCATGGAACCGGTGGCGTCCACTATGAACAGGATGTCGGCAGCTGCCTCGGGTGCGGCTGCGCTGATTGTGTATACGTTCATGGCGACGGTCTCGTCATTCCATCCGGTGACCGACGGTTCGCCTTCCATCCGGGTGCCGTTCAGCTCTATCGCAAGAGTGCCTTCCTGGAACTTCTCGTCGTGAATGCCAATCCAGCAGTCGGCCCGGCCGAGGACGTCCGTAACCGCCTTCCAGACCGGTGTGTTGCCGCTCAGAAGGGAAACCTTCACGCCAGGGGCCGGCTTGCCGTCCCCGGACTTGACGCTCAGGGCTACTCGGCGGCCTGTCCAGAACTGCCATTCTCCGGAGTATTGGCCGTAACCTACAGTCTGCTCGTCCTGGGTGGTGCTCATCAGCTTGCCCCAGAACGGCCAGTTGTCCAGGTCGTTCCACTCTCCGGCGGTAACGAGCCCGGACTGGGCTGCAGGTCCCGAACCGCCGGATTCCGGAGCATAAGCACCGTCAACTGATGACATTTCCGCCTTCGAACTGAAGTCGTCGAGATATTCTGCGCTGCAGCCTGCAAGGACCGCGAGCGCCATGAAGAAAGATACAGTTTTTTTCATACACCATGTAAATGCCGAAATACCTGAAATCTTGCATTGATGGGTAAAAAAAATAAAAAAGATTTGGATAAGACAGGAAAAGTTTCTACATTTGCAGCCCACTTCTGGATGTGGCGCAGTTGGTAGCGCACCTGGTTAGGGACCAGGAGGTCGCTGGTTCAAGTCCAGTCATCCAGACAACAGCACTCAGGCACTTCCGGAATCCGGAGGTGCCTGTCTCTTTATTCTGCGGGCAATGAACAAAGTTAAGATTACAGCGGTCCGGCGGACTGAGTACCCGGACCTTATGGAAAAATACGAGAATCCCATCCTGCATGCATGTGACGTGCAGATTGGCCGGAGCTGGATTTCCGAAAACGCGCAGCGCCCTTCCGGTATGTGCGAATCGGCCTGGGGCTCCATGCGCGAGTTCGTGGAAGGCCTCGCAGAAGGGCGGGGCGGTTTCTTTGACGGCTGGATGAAGAATCCCATGAGCGCGATGATTTCCTGCAACGACGGCTTCCGGCCGGTGAGTTTCTATCTTGAGGTTATCGATTCCCAGTAGAATGGCAAGTAAACAGGCATTCAGAGTGGCAGACAGGAGAATCATCGGCCTTGTCTGCGGAGTGGTGGCGGGAATATCTTACGGGACCAACCCGCTGTTTGCGAAGCCTCTGCTCCAGAGCGGCGTGCCGGTACTCGTGATGTTGTTTTTCAGGTATGGGATTTCGGCATTGCTTCTCAGCCTGTGGATGCTCGTGAAGAGGGAGAAGTTCACCGTTGAGAAGAAGGCCTTCTGGCTTCTGGTGCTACTGGGGGCCCTTTTTGCCGGTAGCAGTCTCTTCCTTTTCGCCTCTTATGAGTTCATTCCGTCCGGTCTTGCCACTACGCTGGTGTATCTCTATCCGGTCTTCGTGGCATTGATCATGGTGCTTCTGCGCTTTTATCCCAGCTGGCGTACGTGGTTGTCGATTGTCGCCACGTTCGGCGGCATCATACTGCTGTCGACTCCGTCGGCTGGGGCGCCGATACGCCTTCCGGGTATAGTGCTTGCCGTCATGTCGGCCCTCAGCTATGCATTCTACCTTGTCATCGTGAACAGGAGCGGGAGGATAAGGCATGTCTCGGAGCATACGCTTACGCTGTATGCGCTTGTCACGGGGGCGCTTCTTTTTGCCTCAGGCCGTCTTGTGCAGGGCGGAAGCATTACGGAAGGCATCGATTCTGCCTCCGACTGGGCGAACCTCATTGGGCTGGCGATAGTTCCCACCATGATTTCCATGCTCACGCTGGCAGTGTCTTCCCGTTTCATCGGCCCCACCAAAACCTCCATTCTGGGTGTTTTCGAGCCGCTTACGGCTATCCTGATAGGCACGTTCATGTTCGGGGAGCCCATGACCTGGAAGATGGGCGTAGGGATTGCAATCTGTGTCGGCGCCGTGGTCTTCATGATCATTGCTCCGGATTCTGCGGCCCGCCGCTGACAATCTCCATGGAAGTGTACTGCAGCCGGGTCCCTTGTGAGTATGAGTCAGCTTTTTATTTCCTGAACCACTCGAGGCTCTTGCGGCAGAGGTCGGAAATTGCTGTCCAGTCGCCTGATGCAATCACTGCCTTAGGGAAGAGCTTGGAGCCCATGCCGACTGCGGTGACGCCGCTTCCGGCCCAGGCGCGCAGGTTTTCCTCGGTGGGCTCGACTGCTCCGGTACACATTATCATCGCCCAGGGAAGGGGACCGAGTACATTCTTGACGAATGACGGTCCGCCTACGTTGCCGGCGGGGAAGACCTTCACAAGGTCGCATCCAAGTTCTTGGGCGTGAACTATTTCCGTGACGCTGCCGCATCCCGGGGAGTAGGGAACCCCGCGGCGGTTGGCAAGGCGGACAACCTCTTCCACCATGCAGGGAGAGACGAGGAAGTCGGCTCCCAGCTGTATGTACAGAGAGGCGGTGCCGGCATCCAGGATAGTGCCTGCGCCGAGAGCCATTTCGGGGCATTCCTCACGCACGAAGGCCATGAGCTGCTCGAATACACGGTGGGCGCCGTCCCCGCGGTTGGTGAATTCGAAGGCACGGATGCCGCCGTCGTAGCAGGCCTTTACGACCTTCTTGGCAAGTTCCACGTCGGAATTGTAGAACACTGGAACTATTCCGGTGCTGCGTATGATACCGATGGTATCTATTTTTCTGAATTTTGACATAGATTCTTAACGTGATACACGGCCAGAGCCGCCGCCTGCGATGAGGGCTTCGACCTCGGCTACGGTGACCCTGTTGTAATCTCCGATTATGGTATGTTTGAGAGCCGATGCTGCGGCTGCGAACTCGATGGCCTCCTGGTCGGTTCCGTAGGCGAGAAGTCCGTAGAGCAGTCCGCCCATGAAGGAGTCGCCCCCGCCGACGCGGTCGACTATGTGGGTGATGTCGTAACGCTTGCTCTGCCAGAGGGTTGTGCCGTCGAACAGTACGCCGCCCCAGGTGTTGTGGTTGGCATTGATGGATCCGCGCAGCGTAATCGCCACCTTCTT
>CAMOGR010000068.1 GCA_946614205.1 uncultured Bacteroidales bacterium
CGTTGGTGATGGTCGTTTTGCCGTCTTCATCGACGTGCTCCCACTGGGGATCGCCGTTGTCGGGGTTGACTCCTGCCCATACGGGGATGAACCAGGAGTAGATGTCATGGCCTTCGGAAATCTTCTGGTTGTATCCGGAAGAAGTGGTCTGAAGGATGTCCTCGTGGTCGGGGAGCTCTTTGACGACGTTCTTGTTGAAGCCGAAGTTGAAGCCGAAGTTCCAGGTGAAGTCGCCGGCCTTGAGGATGCGGCCGTCGGCTGCGAACTCGACGCCGGTGTTGACTACGCTGCCCCTGTTGTCCATGAATTCAAAGAAACCTGTGGACGTTGCGGTAGGTACTGCAAGCAGGAGGTTGGTGTTCAGGGTGCGGTAGCCGTCGATCGTGATGTTCCAGTTGTTGGCGAGCGTGGCGTCGATACCTACGCTGGCCATGTATGCCTCTTCCCAGCCGAGGTTGGGGTTGGCCTGCTGCTTGAGAACGGCTGCGGTGATGCCTGCGTAGTTTGCGCTGAGCTCATAGATGTCCTGGTAGCGGAAAGGCGCGATGCTGTCGTTGCCGGTCTTTCCGTAACCGCCGCGGAGCTTGAGGAAAGTAAGGAAATTGTTGCCGCTGAGGAATTTCTCATTGGAGACAATCCATGCTGCCGAAACGCCGGGGAAGTAACCGCCGCGGGCGAGGGGACCGAACTTGTAGCTCTCGTCGTAACGGATTGAAGCTGTGAGGACATACTTGCCTGCGTATGAATACTGAGCCTGTGCGAGCAGTGCCCATGTGCGGGTGTGGTAATCGTAGCCGGAGGACTCGATGGTGGAAGGGGCGCAGTTGCTCAGCGAGCGCTGGCCTGCGGGCATGTTCTTGCCCTCGGAGGCCATGGAGCGGGTGTAGCCCTCGCCGTATTCCCAACCGCCGATAGCGCTCACGTCATGAGCTCCGAACGTCTTGTGGAACTTGAGGAGGTTTGTGGTGCCCCAGCCGTTCCACTCGCTGTCGGAATTGGACAGGTGGCCGTCGTTGGCGTAGGAAGGAGACTGGGTGCGGGGGTCGATGTAGGACTCCCAGAAATCGTTGGACGAGTCGTAACGGTTGGTGGAAGTGAAGTTGAGCCAGTCGGTGATGTTCCAGACGAGCTGCAGGTCGCCTACTATTGATTCTCCCCAGCCCTTGCTGTAGTTGTACAGCTCGTTGTGGAGAACGTTGTACTTGTCGTGGCTGTACCAGGGCAGACCGTTGTCGGAGCGCTTGGCTGCATTGACGAAGAGAATTTCGTCGGTGACATTGCCGTCAGCGTCGATTACGTAGGGGATATCCCAGGGGAGGGCACGGTATGCGCACTCGAGAGTGACGTAGGAAGACTCTTCCTGGGACTGGCTCTTGCGGTAGCTTACGCGCGCGTTGAGAGTAAGGTTGTCGGTGATCGCCGTCGAGAGGTTTACGCGGGCGGAGTTGCGCCAGTAGTTGGTGTTGACGAGGGAACCCTGCTCGTTGTAGTGGTCGAGGCTCACGAAATAGCTGGTCCTGCCGGTCTTGCCGCTCACGGATGCGTAGTAGTTCTGGACCACGCCGGTGCGGAATGCATGGTTTATCCAGCTGAAATCCTGGTCAAGCAGGGATTCGGGACGCTGGTTCTTGAAGAGGGCCTTCGGGTACATCATCCTCTGGGTCTCGTAGAGTTCATAGGAATCCATGGGGCTGAAACGGCCGGTAAGAGCCTTCTTGATACCTGCGGTTGCCTTGAGGTTGATGACCGGCTTGTCCTGCTTGGCGCTCTTGGTGGTGACGACGATGACGCCGCCTGCTGCGGCAGCACCGTAAAGTGCGGTTGCGGAAGCATCCTTGAGGATGGTGATCGTCTCCACGTCGTTGGGGTTGAAGGAGCCGCCGGCGACGCCGTCGACGACGTACATGGGACCTGCACCTGCGGTGATGGAGCCTGTACCGCGGATACGTATGGTGGCGTCATGCCCGGGCTGGCCGGTGGCGTTGGACACCACGACGCCGGCCACTTTGCCCTGGAGCATGTTGCCTACGTCTGCGGAGGTTACGTCTGCCAGCTTCTCGCCGCTCATGGAAACCACGGCGCTGGAGAGTTCGGCCTTCTTCTGGGTGGTGTAACCCAGAACGACCACCTCTTCGAGTACTGTTGTGTCGGGAGTGAGCTGGATGTCGATTTTTGTCTGTTTGCCGACTGTTACGGAAACGGACTCGTAACCCAGGGATGAGAATGTGATGACGGCGTTTTCGGGTGCCGAGATGACATAATTGCCGTCGTAATCGGTGACTGCGCCGCCTCCGGTGGACAGAACGACTCCGGCTCCGATTACAGGCTCACCTGTGGATGAGTCCGTAACCTTACCGGTGACGCTGTGCGACTGGGCGGACATCGTTACTGAAAGCGCCAGGGATGCAAGCACTGTCAGGATTCGGATGGGTGTTAGTTTCATCTGGTTTATTGGTTATAATTGTTGGTTGTTGTAGTCAATTGTAGTAGTCATGCCAAGGGTCTGAAACTCCTCGGGAATGGCTGCACCGTGGGCATGTCGGCCGCCGGTGCAGCTTCCCAGAGGATGGACTTTCGCCGTGTATCTCCGGTACCAACCTTACCATATGCGAAACACGGACAGACGCATGAAAGTCCTGCACCAATTAACCCTTTTTGCAAATCGTCAATGAAAATATCGAATGTTGCTCCGTCTGTCATTATAATTATAAATAAAGTGTCACGCCCTCGACCACCCTTGATATGTTTCCGGATACGGAAGGTGAGTCGGGGTTGAGCCCGTAGTACAGGGACTTGTAGAATCCCAGCAACTGGGCGAAAAATACATAGGCCACACCGCCGTAATATCCTGGGAAAGCATCGGGAAGGCGGGTTTCGATACAGGCGTCCATATACGAAACGTCCAGCCCTTCCGGAATGTTGCGGCACACCAGGGCATAGGACTGGGCGCCCATGCCGGCCTTTATCTGCCGTACGAGGTCGAGTTCGTAGCGGTTTACCCTCTCTTCGGGCGAGACCAGATAGACGAGGAGGGCCTTGTCGTTCACCAGGGCCTTGGGGCCGTGGCGGAAACCCAGGAAACTGTCGTGGGTACACATGATCTGGCCGTCGGTGAGCTCCTGAAGCTTGAGGCTGGACTCTTCCGCCACGCCCCTCAGGGTCCCGGAGCCAAGGAATACTGCGCGCTTGAAACTCTTCTGCGCCAGTGCTTTAATACTTTCCTCGCTGCGTCCTATGGCCTCCTGTACGCATGTGGCCAAGGTGTCTATCATCCATTTCTGCGACTCGAGAGCGTCGATGTTCGCGATCATGGAGCAGGCGAGGTACATGGTGGAGTAGCTGCTAGTCATTGCCAGCGACAGGTCGTTGGTCTCCGGGGGGAGCAGGATGGTCAGGACGTTGTCGCCTTTCATCTTGGCCAGTTCGCCGCCGGCGTTGCAGGTGATGATTATGTGGGCTACGTTCTCTACATACTTCTCGACTGTTTTTACTGCACCTACGCTCTCGGGGCTGTTCCCGGAACGTGCAAACGAAACCAGGAGGACCTTGTTCTGCGAATCGAAATAGAAGTCGGGGTAGGTGATGATGTCGGTCGTGGCAAGGGCGCGCGCACCTTTGAAGGAGGTCTTGTGGAGGGCGGTTTCCAAGGCGTCGCCTATATAGGCGGAAGTGCCTGCGCCGGTCAGGATTATATTGTAGCCTTGTCCCACGAACCTGTCAAGAAAAGACTTGATTTCGTCTTTGCGGGAGATTATCACGTTGTAGGCTTCTTTCCAAACGCGCGGCTGCTGGAGTATTTCCTTGTATGTGTTGTAGTTTAGTGGCATTTTGTTTACATATTAGTTTTATGTTACAAAAATATGAAATAAAAAGCAAAACGTTTCGATATGAAATGGTCATCTCAAATCGAAACGCTTTGAAATTATTCGCCGCGCGTTGGTAATTAGCTATGTGTCAGAATGTTATCGCTATTTATAAAATTATTTCGTGACGTTTCGAAATTATAACCTTCAATCAGACGTTAACTGTTTCGACATTTACTTTCATGGCTTTCAGTTGATTGCGTACTCCGGCCGGAAGGTTCTTGTCGGTGATGACGGTGTCGAGTTTGTCGGGCATGGCGATGAAGGCGAGAGCCCTCTTGTTGACTTTTGAGGAATCGAAAACGGCGATGACCTCACGTGCGCGGGAAATCATTACCTGATTGGTGCTTGCCTCTTCCACGCTGGGAGTCGAAAGCCCGGCGTCCACGCTGAAACTGTCCACTCCGAGGAAGAGTTTGTCGCAGTAGAAGAGCTTGAGGTTGGATTCTGCAAGGGAACCCACCGTGGACATGCTCGGCTCCCTTACGCTTCCCCCCATGAGGAGCACTTTGAAACGCTTGTATTTCAAGGCTTCAATCATGGCGTTCACGGAGTTGGTGATGATAGTGAGGTCGTTGAAGCGGTCCAGGTTCTTGGCAACTTCGAGCGCGGTGGTTCCCGAATCGATCAGAATCGTGTCACCGTCCTTGATATGTGCTGCCGCGGCCCTGCCTATGGCTTCTTTCTCCCTGGAATTGACCAGACGCTTGAAACTGAAGTTGCGCTCTTCGTGTTCGGCCTCGGCACTGCCGGCTCCCATTATGGCGCCGCCGTGCACGCGGATAAGCAGCTTGCGTTCTTTCAGTATACGGAGGTCCTTACGGATGGTAACTTCCGAAACGCCGAACTGTTTGCTCAGCTGGGTTACGGTTACGGATGAATCTTCCCGCAGTCTTTGCAGAATACCGGAACGGCGGCCTTGGGCGGTGTCATAAACGGTCATAAGTAATTTTGGCTATTAATTTGCAGCAAATATAGGAATTTTCTTTTGTGAAACAATACGAAATGATTTTTTATTTTTAATTCGAAACAATTGCTCCGGAGACGAAACGGAAATATTATATTTGCATCACTGACCAACAAACCAATACAATGAAGCGCTACGACATTGCAGCCATAGGAGAACTCAACGTTGACATCATACTCAACGGCATAGAGTCCGAGCCCGAAATCGGCAAGGAAAAGTTCGCCCGCAGCATGACAGTGACCCTAGGCAGTTCCACCGCCATTTTCGCGGCCAACGCCGCATCCCTCGGCAGCAAGGTGTGTTTCGTCGGCATGATAGGCCGCGACGCCTTTGGTTCCCTCGTCCGCTCTTCTCTTCAGGACAGGGGAGTCGACACATCCTACCTTGTCGAGGGGGACACTCCCACCGGAGCCACCGTGTGCATGAATTACGGCGAAGACAGGGCCAACCTCACATATCAGGGCGCCATGGACGTCATGGGCTTCAACGACATCGACCTTTCGGTATTCGACGAAGTCTCGCACATCCACCTGAGCTCGCTGTTCATGCAGTCCGGCCTGCTCCGCGACATCCACAAACTGCTCGACCTTGCCGCCGCCAAGGGCGTTACGGTCTCGCTCGATACTCAGTGGGACCCGCTCGAAAAATGGGAGCTCGACTATCGTACCGTGCTTCCCAAGGTTACGGTGTTCATGCCGAATGAGAAGGAACTCCAGGCACTTACAGGCTGCGGCGACCTTGAATCCGCCATTTCCGGGGTGCTTCCGTACCTTGGCTGCGCGATGCTGCTGAAGTGCGGCTCCCGGGGCTCCATCCTCATACGCAAGGACGGCACCCGTACGGAGCTTCCGGCATTTCTCAACCGCGACGTGGTCGATGCGATAGGAGCCGGAGACAGCTGCAACGCAGGCTTCGTCAGTGCATTTGTCAAGGGGCTTCCGCTCGAGGAATGCCAGCGTACCGGCAACCTTACGGGCGCAGTGAATACCACCGCTGCCGGCGGAACCGGCGCATTCACCTCACTCGAAGCCGTACGCCGTGTGTGCGAGGAACGCTTCGGTTGCTCCATCAAGCTTTGAACATGAAAAGGACCTTCCCTATTATTCTTCTTTCCTTCCTCTGCGCCGCCTGCTCAGCTCCGACGGGGCCCGATTGCCTGTACAGCGGCGGCAAACCGGTCAAGGTCATCAGTATAGAAGTCACCACCGAGCTCCAGCCCGATTTCCCTGGCATGGCGCTCCGAAACGTATGCTTCATCAACGAGACCTCCGCCCCCATAACCATAGACGCCATGGAGACCTCACGCATCGAGGTGCGGGGGGCCAAGGTGTGGACCTTCCAGCCCACGTCCAGCGGTGAGCGCAAAGACTGGGCATTCCCCGTCAGCGACGGCTTCAGCCAGCGCAACTACCTGGGAATGAACGATTCCGACTACGGCGGCGGCATACCGATGG
>CAMOGR010000069.1 GCA_946614205.1 uncultured Bacteroidales bacterium
GCGGTCCTTGGCCTTCATTTCCTCGTCGGTGTAGAGTACGAGGTCGTATGCGTCGGCGTCCTTGTTCACGTCCCAGGAGAATGTGACTTCGTCTCCCGTTGCGGAATTCACGCGGGCGGCGAGGTTCTGAGGCTCCAGGCAGCGTGCGAGGTTCATTTCGGTAACCTCGGCAAACTCCTTCTGGGTGCAGCTTGCGGCGCCCAGGGCAAGAACGGCAGACAGGATGCCTGTAAGTATATTCTTAAATTTCATAAGGCGCTGTATTATAAGTTGTCGTAGCCATAGTCATTCTTGATCGAACCCTGGCTGTTGATAAGCGTGGTGTTGAAGATGGGCCAGAACATGTGCTGGACGGGGTCGCCGGTGTAGATGCCGTTGATGAGGTCGTCGTACAGGCCGGTGTTTTCGCCCTTGCTGTCCACGGTCTTGTTGATGTAGCCGTCTTTCTTCTCCCAGGACCCCTTGGGCTTGGTGACTTCTCCGGTAAGGCCCCAGACGACGATTTCGTCGCCGCTGGCCTGGTAGTACACGTCGCCGTCAAGTCCGTTGATGGTGGCGAACTTGCCGGTCATGTCGCGCAGAGCTCTCATTTCGGCCTTGCTCTCGTCCATCTTGGTCTTGAGGAGGTTCCAGCGGATGAGGTCGAACTTGCGGGTCATTTCGCCGCAGAATTCGAGCGCCCTTTCGTCGACGATGGCGTTGAACATGGCGTCCTTGCCGCTTATGCCGTCGATGTAGGCGTCAACCTTGTCCTCCTTGCCGGGGAATGCACGCAGGCGGACGACGCGCAGGTAATCCTTGGCTTCCTGCAGTTCGCCCTGCTCGTTGGCGATTTCCGCCGCCATGAGAAGGATGTCGGAGTAGCGCATGACTGCGGGCTTGATGCCGTCGTCGTTGCCGCCGGTGTAGGGATTGCTCTTCATCCATTCGAAGCGGTATTTGCCGAAGTACCATCTCTGGATGCCGGGAAGTTCCTTCTCGTCGTTGGCGTTCCAGCGCCAGTTGACGCAGGTGACGTCGCGCCTGACATCCTCGCTGTCGTAGCGGAACCACATGGTGGGGATGGGGCCGGCGTCGCCGCCGCGGGTGACGGTTGCACCGCCGCCGTAGCTGGAGCCTTCGGTGCGTACGGCGAAGGTAAAGTTCCAGCGGCCTCGGCCGTTGGAGAACGGAATCACGTAAAGGGTTTCGTGACCGGGACCTGCAGTGAGGTTGTCGCAGTTGCTCTGGTTGCGCCAGAAGGTCTCGAAGTCTTCAAGGGATGCGCTTCCGGAGTTGATGGCGTCGCGCAGGTACTCAAGGGCCTTGGGGTAGAGGACGCTCTTACTGAGGCGCTCGTCGCTGCTGAGGCGTACGGTGCCCGGGTCGCCCATGTTCACCATGCCGTCGTCGGGACGAATCGCGTAACCCGATGCCATGAGAGCTATGCGGGCGTAGAGACCCTCGGCGAAGACCTTGTTGATGCGGTCGGTGCGGGAAGTGACCGTGCTGCGGCCGGGATAGTCGAGGGCGGGTATGGCCTGCTCAAGGTCTCCGAGGATTTTCACGAAAACGGTGTCGCGGGAAACCTTGGGTACGTAGATGGTCTCGCTGGTCGTGGGAGAGAAACGTGCGGGGACGTCACCCCAGGCCTTCACCAGGTCGTAGTAGAACAAGGCGCGGAGGGTGAGGGCCTCGGCCAGCAGGGAGGCCATCGCAGGGTTGGCCTCGGTGTTGCCGTACTGGTTCAGTCCCTCGATCGTGAGATTGAGGCGCTCGATGCCTTCGTACATCTTGGCGAAGGGACCGTTGTCGAGGTTGAGCTGCTGGTTGTTGGGCAGCAGGCTGTAGCCGGCGATCTGGTACTTCTCGTCGGTGGGTTTGAATGTGTTGTACCACTCGATGTCGCTGTTGAGCCCTATCCAGCTCAGGTACCTTCCACGATAGGAGTTGGTCTCGCCGAAGGACTGCAGTGCGGAGAACATCTGGCTCTCTGCAAGCGAGTAGTTGGAGAAGACGGTTGCGGAGTCGAAGGTCGAGGGAGCCTCGGAGTCAAGGAAGCTCTCGCAGGAAGATGCGCATACTGCAATTGTCGCTGCAGAAAGGATGTAGAATATCTTTTTCATATGCACGTCGGATTAGAATGAAAGGTTGAGACCTGCTACGAAACCAATGCTCTTGGGGTAGGCGGAATAGTCTACGCCGGGAGTAAGGGGAGTGGAGCGACGGGTGTCGACTTCAGGGTCGTAGCCTGAGTAGTTGGTGAGGCACCAGAGGTTGGTACCGGTTGCGTAGATGCGCAGCCTGCGGATGTGAACCTTCTCGGTAAGCTTCTCGGGGAGGGTATAACCAAGGGTGAGGGTCTGCAGGCGCAGGAAGGATGCATCTTCGACTGCCCAGTCGCTGAACACGGCGTTGCCGATGGCAGGGTTCCACATGGTCCTGCCGGCGTTGAGGGTGCGCAGGGTTTCGGCGTCGGTGATGAGCTCGCCGGTGGTCCAGTCGACGTTCGTCCAGCGCTTGTCTACATCCATCATGTTGACGAGGTTGCGGTTGTAATACTTGCGGGACGAGGTGAACTCGATCTTGTTGGCGTTGTAGACCTGGTTGCCGAGCATGAAGTTGAAGTTGGCGCTGAGGTCGAAGCCCTTCCAGAATGCGTTGAAGGAGAAACCGCCGGTGAAATCGGGGCTGGCGTTGCCGATGACGGTGCGGTCCGCCGCGGTAATCTTGCCGTCGGTGGTGTATCCGGTGATGTTGCCCTCCTCGTCGTACACAGGGACGTTGGCCTGGTCCTTGTATTTGGGCGCTCCGGGACGCAGGTAACTGGCTCCGATGATGCCGGAAGCGTCGACGACGCCCTCGTTGAGCACCCACTTGGTGCCGTCCCAGGTGAAGTCGTCCACGGTGTACATGCCGTCGGACTGGTAGCCGTACATGTTGCCGAGAGGCTGGCCCACCTGCACGATGTAGTCGTCACCTATTTCGGTGGAGGCCCAGTAGGACTGTGCGGTGATGCTCTCAAGTCCGCCGAGGTCGGTCACCCTGTTCACGTTGTAGGCTATGTTGCCGCTGAAGTTGAGGGAGAAGTCCTTCTTGGAGATGATGGGAGCGTTGATGGTGAGCTCGACACCGCGGTTGCGGGTGCTTCCCACGTTCTGGTACTGGCTGTCGTAGCCGGAACCGGGGATGGGGAAGTTGATGAGGAGGTTCTTGGTGTCGTTCTGGTAAACCTCGACGCTACCGCTGAGCCTGCTCTGCCAGAAGCTGAAGTCCAGACCTATGTTGTGGGTGTAAGTGGTCTCCCAGGTGAGGTCGGGGTTGTTGAGGACCTTGCCGGCGTTGAAGATGTTGCTGGTCATGCTGAGCCAGGAAGTGGTGCTGGAGCTGTACTGCTTGAGCAGTTGGCCTGAAGGGATGTTGTTGTTGCCTGCGGTACCGAAGCTGTAGCGGAGCTTGAGCTGGTCGAGCCAGCTGTGTGCCTCGTTCATCCAGCTTTCGTTGGAGATGGTCCAGGAGACGGCGGCGGAGGGGAAGAAGCCCCAGCGGTGTCCGCGTGCGAACTTGGAGCTGCCGTCGGTACGGAGCGTGGCTCCGATGCTGTAGCGGTGGTCGTAGTCGTAGTTGACCCTTCCGAAGAAGGAGAGCAGCTTGTCGTCCGGGCTGTAGTAGTTGTTGGACGAGCTGGGGGTGCCGGAAGCCATGAAGTTCCACGCCATTGCGGCGTCGTAGAACAGGGGCAGGCCGTCAATCATGTCGGTGAGGGTGTTG
>CAMOGR010000070.1 GCA_946614205.1 uncultured Bacteroidales bacterium
GGAAGCACGCGGCGCACCTTGGCAGCCTGGCCCTCGGACACTACGACGAAGCGGGCGTCGGAATGGTTGATGCGGAAGCTGAGGTCGTGGTCGGATTCGAGCTTGAAGGACATGGGGACGTTGACCCCGCCCGCGAAAATGATACCCAACTCGCAGAAAATCCATGCGTTGCGGCCCTCGGACAAAAGGGCTACCTTGTCGCCTTTCCCAAGGCCCATGGCCATGAAGCCCGCCGCATAGCGGAGAGCTTCCTCCCATGTCGTCCTGTAAGAAGTCTCGGTCCATACGCCGTCCACCTTCTCGCGCAGATAGGTGCTGTCGGCGTACTCTGAAGTGTACTTCCTGACGAAGTCTATTATAGTCGGTCTGGCTGTATCTTTCATTACTTGTCCTCCTCCGGGAACAGGCCAAAGAGCTTGGCGTCTATCATGTTGGTAATCTGCTCGAAATCCTCGGGACGGTTGCCGAACTTGATGTTGTCGGCGTCTACTATAAGTAGGTTGCCCTTGTAAGTGGAAATCCAGTCCTCGTATTTTTCGTTGAGACCGGTGAGGTAGTCGATGCGTATGCTCTTCTCGTACTCGCGCCCCCTCTTCTGAATCTGGGCGATGAGGTTGGGAATGGAAGAGCGAAGGTAGATGAGCAGGTCGGGCATGCCGACGAGGGACATCATGAGGTCAAACAGGTCGGTGTAGTTCTCGAAGTCGCGGGTGCTCATGAGGCCCATGTCGTGGAGGTTGCGGGCAAAGATGCGGGCGTCCTCGTAGATGGTGCGGTCCTGGATGATTACCTTGTCGGACTTGTTGATTTCCAGGATATCCTTGAAGCGCTTGTTGAGGAAATATATCTGCAGGTTGAAGGACCAGCGTTCCATATCCTCGTAGTAGTCAGCCAGATAGGGATTGAAATCCACTGGCTCGAACTTGGGCGTCCACCCGTAATGGGCGGCGAGCATCTTGGTGAGCGTCGTCTTGCCGCTTCCGATGTTACCTGCTATCGCTATATGCATAATCCGGTTTGTTACAACTTACAAAGATAACCAATTATTTGAAAAGGCCGAAAAGTTCGGCGTCGATTTTATCGGTTATGGCAGAGAAATCCTCCGGCCTGTGCTCGAAGTCGAGAGAGTCGGCGTCGAGCACCAGAAGGTGGCCTTCGTAGGAGCCTATCCACTCCTCGTAGTGGCGGTTAAGGCCCGACAGATACTCCAGGCTTATGCTCTGCTCATAGTCGCGGCCGCGCTTCTGTATCTGCGAAACGAGGTGCGGGACGCTCGATTTGAGGTAAATAAGCAGGTCAGGCGGGCTTACCATGCGCATCATGAGGCTGAAAAGCTGCATGTACGTGTCGTAGTCGCGGTCGGACAGGTTGCCCTGCTCGTGGTTGTTGGCCACGAAAATGTGAACGCCTTCCAGGAGCGTGCGGTCCTGGATTATGACTTCGTCCGACGAGGCTATCTCCAGCACATCCCTGAAACGCTGGGCCAGGAAGTAGGTCTCCAGGTTGTACGACCAGCGGGGAATGTCCTTGTAGTAGTCTTCCAGATATGGATTGTAGGTAACCGCCTCGTATTTGGGGGTCCACCCGTAGTGCTGCGCAAGCATTCTGGTGAGGGTTGTCTTGCCGCAGCCGATATTGCCGGCTATTCCTATGTGCATTTGTTTGTCTCTTGTCTTACAAAAATACACAGAATTTCGTATTTTTGCCAAATATTCTTTTCAAGAAATGGAGATCCGCAGATTTGTCGTAAACAGGCTGAGCGAGAACACTCTCGTAGTCAAGGGCGCCCCCGGGCGCTGTGTCGTCGTGGACCCCGGCTTCGAGACTGACGAAGAGAGGGAGAAGGTGCTCGGATACATGCGCCTCGAAGGCCTTGTTCCCGAGGCGGTGCTGCTCACACACGGCCACATGGACCACATGTACGGTGTGGCGGAGCTCCAGCGCCTGTACGGCATTCCCGTATACATGTCGGACGACGACAAGCCGGTTGTGGACTACTTCCAGAGGGTTGCCAAGTTCGGAATCCACGTCCCCGACGCCGGTTTCACCACCACTCCGGTAACTGACGGCCAGATTATCACAGCCGCCGGACTGAAATTCCGTGTCATAACCACTCCCGGCCACTCCCCCGGCTGCGTATGCTACCTGGAAGAGGACGAAAAGGTCCTGTTCACCGGCGACACGCTTTTCGCGGGCTCAATAGGCCGCACCGACCTCTACCTCGGCGACTACGATGTCCTCATACGCTCGCTGATGGAAAAACTGATGGCCCTTCCGGGCGACATTGCGATATACCCGGGGCACGGAGCCCCGAGCACAATAGGAGAAGAAAGGGTGTCCAACCCTTTCCTCGAACCGTTCAACGAAAGGGAGGAAATCCCGGAACTGCAAGATTATGAATAAGATTGAAGCCGCCAGGCAGGAGTACAAGGACTGGTGCTCCGCTGTGGGCATCGACACCATCGAGAAAGTAAACGACGTGGTCCTTTCGGGCCAGGCAATCAGTCTCATCAACCTCTGCGAGGCGCGCCAGGAGCGCAAGTACGCAGAAGCCGCAGACCAGATTTTCTGGCGCCGCAGACAGTGCAGCATAGTCATGATATCCGGCCCCAGCTCCAGCGGCAAGACCAGCAGCAGCCTGCGCATAGCACAGCAGTGCCGCGTCCTGGGCATATCACCCAAGGTCATCGAGCTCGACAACTACTTCCGGCCCCGCGAGGAAACGCCCCTTGACGAAAACGGAGAATACGACTTCGAGGCCCTCGGCGCAATGAATCTGGATCTGCTCAACTCCAACCTCAACGACCTGCTCTCCGGCAAGGAAGTGATAATCCCCCGCTTCGACTTCAAGACCGGCGTCAGCATCTTCGAGGAGAGCCGCCGCATGAAGCTGGAACAGGGAGACATACTGTTCATGGAAGGCATCCACGCCCTCAACCCGGAACTCACCTACGCCGTGGACCAGAGCCGCATCTTCCATATCTACATATCTTCGCTTTCGTCGCTCCCCGGCGGCGAGAAGGTACACAACAGCACCACGGACAAACGCCTGCTGCGCAGAATCGTGCGCGACAACCGCGTACGCGGCATCAGCCCCGAGGACAACATACTCCGCTGGCCCTCGGTACGCCGCGGCGAGACCGTCAACATCTTCCCCTTCGAAGAGAATGCGCAGGTCGTCCTCAACACCTCCACGCTGTACGACGTTCCCCTGCTGAAATACTACGCAGAGCCGCTTCTGTACGGCATTTCCGAGTCGTCGCCCGCATACGGGAAGGCACAGTCGCTCCTGGCTTTCCTGGAGAAAGTCACCGCGCTCAAGCCTTCCGAGATCGCGGCCATTCCTCCCACTTCCATCATGCGGGAGTTCATCGGAGGGCAGACGCTGTAGCCCATGGTCCATTCCACACCCCTCGTCATCCTCGGGTCCACCAAGGTGGGCGAAGGGTCGCTGGTGCTGCATACTCTCACCCCGGCCTGGGGGCGGCGCAGTTTCATCACATCGGCAGGGAAAGGGGCTCCCATGGCTTTATACCTGCCGCTGTCGCTGCTCGATGCCGAAGTGAGCGAGAACCCCAAGTCCGACTTGTGGAGACTGCGTGCCCCCGTGGCAAGCGAGCCGCTTCTCGGCATACGGAGCGACATGCGCAAGAACACCATGACGCTGTTCATGAGCGAGGTGCTTATACGCACAATACGTGACGGGGCCCGGGAGGAAGGGCTTTTCGAGTGGTGCCGCGGCAGCATACTCACCCTGGATGCACTGGAAAGCGATTTTTCGAACTACCACCTCCGCTTCCTGCTGGAATTCGCAGGAGCCCTGGGATTCTCCCCCACCCTGGAGGACCTTGCGCCCTTTGCCGGGGAACATCTCGGAGTGGTCAGGCAACTCGTGCAGAGCTCACCCGCCGAAGCCCTGCTGATTCCGATGAACGGAGCCGAGCGCAACGCTGTGGCATCCCTGCTGCTGGACTACATCGGTTTCCACACCGAAACCCGGCTGAACATACGCTCGCTGCAGGTCCTGCGCGAATTATACAAATGACGAAATGGCAGAAGAAAAGATAGAAATACGAGGCGCACGTGCGCACAACCTCAAGAACGCAAACGTCGACATTCCCCGCGGCAAGTTCGTGGTAATCACCGGACTGAGCGGCAGCGGCAAGAGCTCCCTCGCCTTCGACACCATATACGCCGAAGGCCAGCGGCGCTATCTCGGCACCCTTTCGCCGTACGCCCGCCACTTCATGGGAGTGTTGGAGAAGCCCGATGTGGAAAGCATCAACGGCCTGAGTCCCATTATCGCCATAGAGCAGAAGACCACCAGCGCCAACCCGCGGTCCACCGTAGGCACCATTACGGAAATCTACGACTTCCTGAGGCTCCTTTACGCAAAGGCCTCAACCGCATACTCCCCCGTGAGCGGCAAGGAGATGGTCCGGTACACTGACGCCCAGATCGTGGACCTCATCATGAACGAGTACGCCGGGCGCAAGTGCATCCTGCTCGCTCCCCTCGTACGCGGCCGCAAGGGACACTACCGTGAGCTCTTCGAGCAGATGCGCCGCAAGGGCTACTCGCAGATCCGTATCGATTCCCAGATATTCGAACTCGCCGAAGTGGAAGCTGTCGACCGCTACAAGCCGCACTTCATCGAACTTGTCGTGGACAAGCTCAAGCCCGGCGAAGGCGACGAGACCCGAATCCGCCGCTCGGTAGCGGGCGCAATAAGCATAGGAAAAGGCTCCGTCGCGGTACTCGCGGCAGACGACGGGTCGATAAGGCACTTCTCCAAGCACCTCGTAGATCCCGAGACCGGCGTATCCCTGCAGGAGCCTCAGCCGCACACCTTCTCCTTCAATTCCCCCGAGGGCTATTGTCCTCACTGCAAAGGGCTTGGCACGGTAGCCGACATCAGCCGCTCCACTCTCATACCCGACCCTCACCAGTCCATCGCCGGCGGCGGACTGGTCCCGCTGGGCAAACAGAGGGAGAACCACAAATTCGAAATCGTGCGGGCGATGGCCCGCAAGCACGGGTTCTCGCTTTACGAGCCCATCGAAGACATACCCCAGGAATACATCGACCTGCTGATATACGGTTCCGAGCAGATGTACCGCACCGGCGATGGGCACGACGCCCAGATGTCAGTGTGGGAGGGACTTGTAGACGACGTGGAGGAGCGTGTGGTATGCCCTGTGTGCCACGGAACGCGCCTCCGCGAAGAGACGTCCTGTTTCCGCATCGACGGCAAGACCATAAGCGAGGTGTCCTCGCTCGAGATTTCACAGCTGCTGGAGTGGGTACGGTCCCTCGGCGGCAAGCTCACCGGGCGTGGCAAAGCCGTGGCGCGCGACGTGCTCCGCGAACTCGACGACCGCCTGCAGTTCCTCGTGGACGTGGGACTGGAATACCTGTCGCTGGACAGGGCCACCGGTTCCCTGTCGGGCGGCGAGAGCCAGCGAATCCGCCTCGCCACGCAGATAGGTTCCAAACTGGTAGGAGTCATATATATTCTCGACGAGCCGTCCATCGGCCTGCACCAGAGAGACAACCGCAAACTCATAGCGTCCCTCGGCAAGCTGCGCGACGAGGGCAACACCGTAATAGTGGTGGAACACGACGAGGAGACCATGCGCAGCGCCGACTGGCTGGTGGACGTAGGCCCCGGAGCCGGTGTCCTGGGCGGAGAGATATGCTACAACGGTCCGGCCGCACAGGCTTCAAAGGCCAAATCGGTCACCGGAGAATACCTTGCCGGCAAGAGGGTCATAGAGGTCCCGCAGAGCAGGCGCAAAGGCAACGGCCACTTCCTCAAGATATTTGGCGCAAGCGGCAACAACCTCAAGGACATAGACGTCAGTTTCCCCCTCGGCTGCCTCGTGGGAGTCGCAGGCGTATCTGGCAGCGGCAAGTCATCGCTCGTCATCGAAACTCTCATGCCCATTCTCAAGGGCAAGTTCTACCATCTTAAGCAGAAGCCGCTGCCGTACAGGAGCATCGAGGGCCTTGAATACATAGACAAGGTCATAGAAATCGACCAGAGCCCCATAGGGCGCTCCCCCCGTTCCAACCCGGCGACATTCACAGGCGTGTTCGACGATATCCGCAAACTGTTCGAGGAGACGAACGACGCCAAGGTGCGGGGCTTCAAGGCCGGACGCTTCTCGTTCAACGTAGCCGGAGGCCGCTGCGAAGAGTGCAAGGGAGCCGGGCTCAAGCTGGTGGAAATGAATTTCCTGCCGTCTGTGAGCGTAGTGTGCGAAGCGTGCCGCGGGCACCGTTACAAAGAAGACACCCTGGCGGTCCACTACAAAGGGAAGAATATCAACGACGTGCTGGAAATGCCGGTCAGCGAGGCATACGAGTTCTTCAAG